>DATHRQ010000207.1:0-4243 GCA_035465095.1 Anaerolineales bacterium
TACTATTTTCAAAACCGGAAGACGATTTCAACGCAGTGGTTTCGATACGTCTTTCGCAACAATCGCTCAAGGCTACTCAACCAGCGGAGAAACAATTTATCTCGGTTTTCTTTTCTTTCTTCCTGTATTCAAGACACTGATCTCATCCGCGCTCATTCCCTGCTCTAATAAATACTCTCGTCGTGATTTCAATGCTCCCGTGGGACAAACTCCCACACATTGACCGCACAGCACACACGTCGTTTCGGGGATGGTTTTATCGAAAAAAGTTCCGATTTGAGTCTCATATCCGCGCCCTTCGAAGTTGATAGCGTACGTGTACTGCGCATCCTCCGCGCAGACCTGCACACAGCGCCAACATAACAAGCATTTTGAATAATCACGGACATACATCGGATTATCATCGATCACTTCCGACTCGCGCCGCTCCGCACCAGGGAAGCGTTCCGCGCTGGCGCCGTACTCGCCCATCATCGACAAAATCTCAGGAGCATCAGACAGATCCATCGTGGAAGCGAGCATTTCAAGAATTGTCCTGCGTGAGCGGTCAACTTTTTCGCTGCGGGTCTCGACCTTCATCCCTTCAGCGGCTTTGACGATACAGGCAGGCTGCTGTACGCGCATACCCTCCACATCCACGACGCATATGCGACAGAGTCCGTTTGCTGTGGTTGCATCGTGATAACAGATCGTGGGAACGTCACCCCCATGCTGGTTCGCAACATCCAGCAGGGTCTGCCCCTCTTCCACAGAGACTTCTTTTCCGTCAATCACCAAAGTAAGGTTCTCACTCATAAGGCATCATCACTTTCATTTTGATTCAAACAACTCCGGCCATAACTTGATCGCCGACAATACGGCACCCGCTGCAGTCTGTCCCAAGCCGCATAGACTCGCATCGGTCATCGTCCAGCCGACGTCTTGAAGACGGACGAGATCACCTTGCTGGATTTTGCCGTCTGCGATACGGTTCAGGATCTCCATTTGACGCTGCGTCCCCATCTGGCAGGGATAGCATTTGCCGCACGATTCGTGCGCAAAGAAATGCCCCAGACTCTTGAGTACTCTGCGCATATCACGCGTCTCATCGAAGACCATCACCACGCCCGACCCCAACGGCAAACCGACTTCGCGCAGGTCTTCGAAGGTCATTTTTACATCAAGATGTTCAGATGTTGCAAATGCACCTGCCGCACCGCCAAAGAGAACGGATTTCAATTCCTTTCCATCCGCAACACCGCCCGCCATTTCAAGCACTTCACGCAGGGTCACGCCAAAGGGAACTTCGTACAACCCCGGTTGTGTGACATCCCCGGAGACGCAGAACAACTTAGGCCCGGGTGATTTTTCCGTGCCGATCTTACGGTATTCTCCCGCGCCCTTCGAAATGATCAATGGGACATTGCAAAGCGTCTCCACATTGTTGATAACGGTCGGCTTGCCGAACACCCCATATGTCGTCGGGAAGGGCGGCTTGATGCGTGGAAATCCGCGTTTGCCTTCGATCGACTCAAACAAGGCGGTCTCTTCGCCGCAAATATATGCGCCCGCACCGACGCGGATTTCGATGTCGAAGTCACTTCCCAAATAACCTGCAGTTCGTGCTTCATTTAGTGCCGTTTCCAAAACAGGGAATATATACGGATATTCACCGCGGATGTAAATATATCCCTTCGTCGCTCCGATGGCATACGCAGCGATGCACATCCCTTCGATGGTCAAATGCGGATCATCGATCAACAGCACACGATCCTTGAACGTGCCCGGCTCGGATTCATCGGCGTTGCAGATGACATATTTCTGGTCGGCTTCGGCGTTCGCAGCCCCCTCCCATTTGATGCCCGTTGGGAAGGCGGCGCCGCCGCGTCCGACCAACCCTGATGCTTTGACCTCGGCAACCACTTCTTCGGGTTTCATGGACAACGCTTTTTTGAAGGCAGAATACTCCCCATACTTTTCAAGTGACGTTGTGCCGTCCCCGCAGTTGGCGGTCAACAAACGCATTTGACCATAGACCATGGACGGTGGACGATCTTCCTCTTGTACTCCATCGCCTACCGTCGATCGTCCATCGTCCATCGTCCAGACGGCCGGGGCATGTTCACACAGCCCAAGGCATGGACTCGGCTCGATGGTCAGAGACAGGTCTTCGGTCGTTTGCCCCGGCTGTAATCCATGCTGAGCACAAAGGTGATTCAGAATTCCATCTCCATTTTTCAGCTCGCAGGCAGCATCAATGCAGACACGTATCGTATGTTTACTGGTCGGCTCATTATAGAAAAGGGAATAAAATTCGATCACGCCGTGCACATCCGCCAGCGGGACGCGCAGGGTTTGGGCAATCTCAGTTGCAACCGGTTCAGAGATCCAGCCATACAATTTTTGAGCCGCATGCAGGGCCGGCAGCAGTCCCGAGCGACCTAATGGGATATAAGATTTGATGGCAGGATTGAGGAGCGCAGGGTCAATTTTGGACATTTTTTCTCCTGGATGGAGTATAGACCCAAACAAAAAGGAAGGCAAGTCAGTTTTTAAGAGTCCCTTTTCCAACGGCCTGTCACGCTGCGCAATACAAATATAGCTGAAATGATAGACTTCCTGCAAAAGTCTATTATGTATCTTTGCTCCAGGCGGCGTCTCGAAGATGCCGCACAGTGCGCCGCCGGGGACGGCGACGAGAGCATATTTTGGTACTTATGCAAGAGGTCTATTTACTTAATAAGTCAGGAAATAAGTAGAAGATTGTAGAAAAATGCCTTACAATAGGGGAGAGATTTTTTGGTTGTTCCCAACTGCATTTATCTTTGATAAACAAATTTTTATAGTTAAAGAGGAGAGATGATCAACCATATTCTTGTTCCCTTGGATGAGTCAATTTTGGCAGAGTGTGTGCTACCACATGTACTAACCCTTGCCATGGGCATGCAGGCAAAAGTCACACTATTGCACGTTCTTGAAATGCCGCAAACGGCTGATAAGCAAGTGATCGATCCGCTGGAATGGCATTTAAAAAAGAATGAGTCCGAGGAATATCTTCAGCAAGTAGCTTCCAAACTACAACAGCACAATCTGGCAGTGGAAGCTTCGATCATGGAAGGTATCCCTGCGAGACTTATCGTGGATTATGCCACTCAAAATGACGTGGATCTGATCGCGCTCAGTTCACATGGGCGCAGCGGTCTTAGCGGGTGGAATATCAGCAGTGTTGTCCAGAAGATTGTACTGCGTTCCTTCAAGTCCATCCTTTTGGTACGCGCGTATATGGCGGGCGACAAACCTCTTGAAGAGATCCGCTACCGCCGACTGTTCGTGGGACTGGATTTTTCCACGCGCGCCGAATATATTCTACCTGTGGCAGTAAGCCTGGCACAGTTTAATGATGCAGAGCTAAGCATAGGGATGGTCATTCGTAAGCCGGAGATTTTGCACCGTTTTCCCTTGTCTACCGAACAGAATAATCTCATCCAGGAAATTGCAGACGGGAATTACCGGGCTGCCTCTCATTACTTTGATCAACTCCAGTCACGCCTGTCACTGCAGGGCGTTAAGGTACACACTCATCTGGTTGTCAAAGACAATCTGGTAACGGCCCTGCATGATATGGTGGAACTTGAGAACCCGGATCTTGTCATGCTTGTCGCACATGGTCAAGCCGGCGAAAACCGCTGGCCCTATGGAAGTATCGCCAGCAGTTTCATCGCTCACGGCACCTCCTCCCTGCTTATGCTGCAGGACCTTTCAGGAGATGAAATAAAAAGAACCGAGGCAGAAATCGCTGCACGCGAAATTAAAGGACATTAACTCATGCCCAATCCAGTTCCGCTCCCGGCAGCAGAATCGGGCAATTCAACACAACAACATAGGCTGCCTCAGGGTTGGGTGGAAGAAATGGCCCTCAATCTCGGCGATAAGCTGGAAACAATCGAACGCCCCACCAATCACAATCCTATTCCGGCGCGTCTCAAAGCGCTGGAAAACATATTGCAGTCTGCCTATCGCTATTTTGATGAACCCGACCAAAACCCGGCATCGGAATCCTATGCTGCTGAATGGGTTTTGGATAATTTTTATATTATCAAACAGGCACTTCGCCAGATCGATCAAAACCTGCCGAACAACTTTTACAAACGCCTCCCGAAGGTGAATGTCAATGGCAGGGAAATGACACGAATTTACGTTCTGGCCTCGGCACTTACCAACGCTAATCAGAGTCGTCATAATATCGAACAGATTCGCAGTTTGA
>DATHRQ010000208.1:0-14135 GCA_035465095.1 Anaerolineales bacterium
GGCGTGCAAAATGCCTTGATGACTCATTGCGTTAAGCAGCCGGAATTTCTAACGCAGCAAACTGCCTTGGTGGAAGCCGCCTTCCGCCTCTTTCTGACGAACGGCAACGCGCCAATGTCTTCCACAGAGTTGGGAGAACGCCTAAATCGCCCTGCCAATACGATCCTGCGTACTCTGGGCGGGGCACGGGTTTATAAGGGTATCCGGCCCATTAGCGAATAGTTTTAAAATGGGGGGCGGATTTGCCTCCTGTGCAAGGACGTAATACAATAGATATGAATGCCCCTGTAGCTCAATGGACAGAGCACCAGCCTTCTAAGCTGTTGGTTGTGAGTTCGAATCTCGCCAGGGGCGCTCTTATGTCACAAGGCTGTTGTTGAGGAAAACATAGTATTCATGCCCACGATAATCAAAAAGTCACAATCCCTATTGATGGATACCGGACGCGAAACATATCATGCCGTGACCTGGCGTGTCCGATCCAATGTGTGGCGTCCGCCGACGGATATGTTTGAGACAGAAACCGGCGTGATCGTGAAAGTTGAATTGGCTGGTGCACGCGACGAAGACATCGAAGTGGCTGTGCGTGGAAGGTTATTATCGGTCAACGGCGTACGTTCTGGTTCAACCGAACGCCGTGCCTATCATCAAATGGAAATCCCATATGGCAGGTTCTCGGTTGAGGTCGAATTGCCGGTTGCCGTGAATATTGATAACGCGACCGCTGACTATAAGGATGGGTTTTTGACGATCCATCTCCCAAAGGAAAAGCTGGATACATAAATTATGCCCGCATCCCGGTGGCAGACAAGCTTCAATGAACTATTTCGATGGATGGAAGATGCAGACGACGACTTTTTGTCTGGCATGATTCCTTCCATGATCTCGCGATTCCAGGGCGACAAATCGGGAACAGAGTCGGACGATTCAAAAGGAGGGACGAAATATCCTGAGACGCTTCCCATCCTTCCATTGCGCGGGGTCGTTGTTTACCCTCACACTGCCGTCCCGTTGACGGTGGGACAACCGCGTTCTATCCGTTTGGTGGACGATGTTGTCGGTACGGATAAACTCGTCGGTCTCGTGACCGCGCTTGACCCGGAACTCGAAACGCCGGGCCCGGCGGATCTCTACCAAATCGGGACGATTGCCACCGTCCATCGGCTTTTACGCGCCCCTGACGGTACGGTCCGCCTGCTGGTGCAGGGCATGGAACGATTCAAATTGGGCGAATTTATCGAGGAAGATCCATATCTGCGTGCAAAGATCGAGCTTGCCCCAGAAAAAGTGGAGGATGGTCTGGAGATCGACGCGCTGGCGCGCAACGCCCGCGACCAGTTCCACCTGATAACACAAATGATTCCCTCCTTCCCTGAAGAATTGGAAATGTCGATCACTTCCGTGGAAGACCCATTGCAGACAGCCTATACCATTGCGAACTTTCAGCGCATGGATATTAAGGATTCGCAGGAAATACTCGAACTCGATTCTGTTTCGGATAAATTAAAAAAATTGATCGGGCTGCTGGTGCGTGAGGCGGAGGTTTTGCAGTTGGGGCAGAAGATCCAAAACGAGGCACGCGGCGAGATCGAAAAAGTACAGCGTGATTATTACCTGCGCGAGCAGATGAAGGCCATTCAAAAGGAATTGGGGGAAAGGGACGAGCAAGCCGCTGAAATTGAGGAGTTTCGCAAAAAGATCGCAGAAGCGAAAATGCCCGAAGAGGCATTGAAACAGGCCAATCGTGAGTTGGAGCGGCTTTCCCGTCTTCCAACGGCTGCAGCCGAATACGGAGTCATCCGCTCTTATCTCGATTGGCTGGTTACGCTGCCCTGGTCGCAAACAACAGACGACAACCTTGAGATCAAACATGCCCGCGAAGTTCTGGATGCGGACCATTATGGGCTGGAGGATGTAAAGGAACGCATTCTTGAATTCCTTGCCATCCGCAAATTGCGGCTGGAGCGCAAGGATGAGGCGGAGCCTGTCAGCCACGATCTGATCCGCCGGGATCGTGAGGGTGTCATACTGTGTTTCGTCGGCCCGCCGGGAGTCGGGAAGACATCATTAGGCCAGTCGATCGCGCGGGCAATGGATCGCAAATTCGTGCGTGCATCGCTGGGCGGCGTACGCGATGAAGCCGAGATCCGCGGGCACAGGCGTACATACATCGGAGCCATGCCCGGGAGAATTTTGCAGGCGCTTAGACGCGTCGAATCGAAAAATCCCGTCTTCATGTTGGACGAGATCGATAAGCTGACATTCGACTTTCACGGCGACCCCGCTTCGGCTCTGCTTGAAGTGCTTGACCCTGAGCAGAATCGCGAATTTCGGGATAATTATCTTGAAGTGGCATTCGATCTCTCACAGGTCTTTTTTATTACCACAGCCAATACGCTCGAGACGATCCCCGGTCCGTTGCGCGACCGCATGGAAATGATCTTCCTATCTGGTTACACTGAAAATGAAAAGATCGAAATTGCGAAAGGGTACCTCGTTCCGCGGCAGATACGTGAGAACAGTCTGCGTGAAAAAGAGATCGTATTCAAGGATGAGGCCCTGCGCAAGATTATCCGTGAGTACACGCGTGAGGCGGGCGTGCGCAATCTGGAACGCAAGATCGGCGCGATATGCCGAAAGGTTGGCACCCGAATTGCCGAAAAGAAGTTGAGGAGAACCACGATCACGCCGGCACGTGTCCGTGAATATCTCGATCATCCGATCTACATGCTGAGCGATGAATTAAAACGCCGCGTGTCTCTGCCCGGCGTTGTACCGGGCCTGGCGTGGACGTCCTATGGTGGTGATGTTCTATTTGTGGAAGCAACCGGCATGCCCGGCAATAAGGGTTTTCAGATCACCGGCTCGATCGGCAACGTGATGAACGAATCAGCACGCGCTGCGCTCTCTTATGTTCGTTCGCGCACCAAAAAATTGGGTCTCGACGATAAGTTCTTCAGCGATTCAGATATTCACCTGCATATTCCATCCGGCGCCCAGCCAAAAGACGGCCCCTCTGCCGGTGTGACAATGGCGACAGCCATCGTCTCTCTTGCTTCGGGCCGCAAGGTAAAGCCGCACCTCGGTATGACCGGTGAGATCACATTGCGCGGGCAGGTACTTCGGATCGGCGGCGTTAAGGAAAAAGTTCTTGCCGCGCATCGATTGGGTTTGCGTACCATTGTCTTGCCACGCCAAAACGAACAGGACCTCGACGATGTGCCCGACGAGATCAAAAAGGATATAAAAATAATCTTTGTAGATACTGTCGATGAAGTGATCGAGGCGGCTCTCGTGCCTGCGAAAAAATCCAAAAGTGCGAAAAGCTCCACAACAAAAGCAAAAACGAAAAAATCTTCAAGGAAGAAATAGCCACATGCGAAAAATCCTGATTGCCGAAGACGACCTTACAATGGTGTCGCTGCTAAAGACCCTGCTCAAATTGGAGGGGTTTGAAGTCGTCGGTTTGGATGCAGACGCTGATATCCCGGCGGAAGCCGCGCGCGAACTGCCCGATGTGATCCTGATGGATGTCCATTTGGGTGAACAAAGCGGCATGGATGTTGTTGCTTCTTTGCGCAAAGACCCTGAATTTGCACAGGTGAAAATAGTAATGACCTCTGGCATGAATTTACGCGATGAATGTTTGAAGCAGGGCGCAGATCATTTTTTGCTCAAACCCTTTATGCCCGACGATTTGTTAAAGATCTTGAATAACTGAACAGTTAATGGTCTGGAATGTCGATACGATTTGGAATACTGACCCTCTCTGATCGTTCATCACGCGGCGAGCGTGAGGATTTATCTGGACCGGCGCTGGCGCGCCTCATCCAAGCCGAAGGCTGGTCTGTGGCCGAACAAACCGTCCTGCCCGACGATGAAACGACCATCCGCAAAACCCTGATCGAGTGGTCAGATGACAAAAAATTGGATGTTATCCTCACCACCGGTGGAACCGGCTTTTCCCCGCGTGATGTCACTCCCGAAGCGACCCTTGCGGTCATCGACCGTCAGGCGCCTGGCCTGGCAGAGGCAATGCGGGCAGAGAGCCTGAATATCACGCCTCACGCCATGCTTTCCAGAGTCGTCGCAGGGATTAGAAAGAGGACATTGATTGTCAATCTGCCTGGCAGCCCGAAAGGCGCAACGGAGAACCTGCAGGTCGTTTTGCCTGTGCTTCCTCATGCAGTGCAGCTCCTAAAAAACGACCCCGGTTCAGAAGCGGCTCATTAAAAGATCGTTCCCGTAGTATAATCCCGCCGCTCTTTTTCATAAAATCACATACCAAGGATTGTAAGCATGATCGATGCAAATGAACTTCGCAAAGGCGTAACCTTCGAAATGGACGGCGGGCTCTACAAAGTGTTGGACTACAGCCACAATAAAACGGCTCGCGGCAGCGCGACCATCCGTATCAAGGCACGCAACCTGCAGACGGGCGCAAATATAGAACGTACCTTCAACTCAGGCCAATCCGTTCAGGATGTGCGGCTCGATTTCCATAACGTTTCCTATCTTTATAACGACGGGGATTTTTATCATTTTATGGATAATACTACCTTTGAGCAGCCCGCGATCAAAGCCGAGCTGCTTGGAGACAATGCCCTCTACCTCAAGGAAGGCATGGAAGTCAAGTTGACCTTTTATAACGGCGCGCCGCTGGATATTGAAATACCCCTCGCTGTTGAATTGGAAGTGATCGAGGCAGAGACCGCCATTCGCGGTGATACGGCCACGGGTGTCTCTAAAAAAGTGATCACAGAGACTGGCCTGGAAGTGCAGTGTCCGCAGTTCGTAAAGGTTGGCGATATTATTCGTGTCAATACTGAGACGGGGCAATACGTTACCCGTGTTTAATTTGTTTTATTAAGTATTCAAAAAATTTGGAAGAGCGGGTTTGCCAGGGTAATAAAATGGGCCGTCCGCTCATCGTTTATTTAGAAACCTATCCTATAATGCAAGCATGAAAACTCCAGCAGGCAAGGAATGCCCTCATTTCTATGGTGACTACTTTCGTGGACGAAGCACGGAAGAGTGCCGGTTGTTAAAGAATGCAGGCCAAACTTGGACACGCGATCTTTGCAGCACCTGCCCGGTTCCTGAGATCAGCCTGGCAAACGCCTGTGAATTCATGCAGTTGCGTGCAACGGTTGGCCGTCCGCTTGCGGCTGCGTTCATGCGCAGGGTTCAGGTTCAGGCATTTTGCGAGAAATCAAAAAAGAACGTTAAGGAGCCACATATTGGATGCGGTGAATGTCATTCCTTGCCATTCGAGTTTGAAATTAAGTCCTGATAATTTAAATCAGCCTGCAGGGATGGATATCGTGAAGAGGAAATTCTGAACATGACGTATACATTGTTGTTCGACCTCGATGATACCCTGCTGGATACGAACATCGAGTCGTTCATCCCCGCTTATTTTCAGGCACTTTCTGGCTATATGGCGCCGTATGTAAAACCTGAGGTCATGCTCCCGGCGCTGCTGTCTGCCACTCAATTGATGATGGATAGCGAGGATCCATCACGGACATTGGAGGAAGTGTTCGACCAGGATTTCTATGGCAGGATCGGCATCTCCAAAAACGAGATCAGCGAGCTTCTTGACGAATTCTACGACACCGTATTTCCAAAATTAAACGTTACGACCGATCCGCGGCCGGAGGCGGTCCCTCTCATCGAGTGGGTCCTCTCAAAAGGCTTCCGGGTTGCCATTGCGACCGATCCACTCTTTCCGCGCAAGGCGACATATCATCGTTTACGCTGGGCGGGTTTTGACCCTGGTCAATTTGAGCTAATTTCCACGTTTGAGAATTTTCATTTCAGTAAAACGCATGCAGCCTACTACGCAGAGATGCTCGGTCAACTGGGCTGGCCTGAGGGGCCGGTGGTGATGGTCGGTAATGATATGCAAAGGGATCTGATTCCGGCGGATCGGTTGGGGCTGACGACCTTTTTGATCGAGGGGGGATCCGCTTCCAGTTTTGGGCCCGAAGCGGGGCGCGGCAAATTGGCGGATTTTCGTCCCTGGCTTGAATCGCAGAACCCAACTTCCTTGGAACCTTCCTTCAAATCGCCCGAAGCGATCATGGCGATCATGTGTTCCACGCCGGCAGTTCTAAGCAGTCTGATCGGTTCATTGCCGCAGGAACAATGGGTATGTGAACCTTCGTCCGATGATTGGACGTTGAACGAGGTCGTTTGCCACCTGCGTGATACCGACATCGAGATTCATGCATTGCAGTTGCAATTGATGATCGAAAAAGAAGGCGCCTTTATTCCTCGTCCAGATTCAAGCATTTGGGCCAATGAACGCGAATATTTGCAGGTCAATGGAGTGGAGAAGTTGAGGGAGTTCACCTCGGCTCGCATACAAAATATCAAAACGATAAGGAATATGGGCGAATCGTTATGGTCGCGCAAAGCGCGTCACGCCATTTTTGGGCCCACGAATTTTACTGAGGTGGTCAGCTTTATTGCAGATCATGACAGGGCTCATATCCAGCAGGTATGGAAGACTTTGAAGACAATTCAGTGCGAGCGTGTCTAATTTGGGATGGGCGTGTTATAACTCAAGAGCTTACGGGAAGTGACATTCCAAACCTTATCTAAGGAGACTTTCATGGGAAGAAGAGTGGTTGTGACAGGCATGGGGTGTATTAGCCCTGTTGGTAATAACGTACAAGAGACATGGGATTCCCTTTTGGCGGGCAAGTCGGGCGCAGGCGATATCACCTTGTTTGATGCCAGCAGGCATAAGACTCGTTTCGCTGCAGAGGTCAAGGGATTTGATGCTGTGGCGCTTTTTGGGAATCGTGATGCGCGCAAGATGGACCGATTCGCACAGTTTGCCACCGCAGCTACACTCGAAGCCCTGGATCAATCCGGTCTGGTCATCGATGAATCGAATCGCGATCGCATTGGCGTATTGATCGGGTCTGGTATCGGCGGTATCGGTACCATTATGGATCAGACGGCTGTAATGAAGGAGCGCGGACCTGACCGTGTCAGCCCGTTTTTAGTCCCTATGATGATCGCAGACAGCGCGGCCGGGATGCTTGCCATACGTCTTGGTGCGCGTGGCCCCAACATGGCACTGGCAACTGCCTGTGCATCTGGAAATAACGCCATTGGTGAGGCGCTTGAAATGATCCGCCGTGGATCTGCCGACGCAATGATCGCCGGGGCATCAGAAGCGGCGCTGGTGGACCTGGCGATGGCTGGAATGAATGTAATGGGGGCACTATCGACCCGCAATGACGATCCGCAAACCGCATCGCGACCGTTCGATAAAAATCGCGATGGCTTTCTAATGGGTGAGGGCGCTGGCATTTTGATCCTGGAGGCCCTTGAGCACGCGCAGGCGCGCGGAGCAACGATACTTTGTGAATTGACCGGATATGGCACAACCGATGACGCGCATCATATTTCAGCCCCCGCCGAAAACGGAGCGGGTGCGGCCATGTCCATGAAGCTGGCCCTGGAGAACGCAAACCTGGGAGTGACGGATATAGAGTATATCAATGCCCACGGCACGTCCACGCCTTTGAACGATGAAAGCGAGACCGCTGCGATCAAAACGGTTTTTGGCGAACAGGCGTATAGCATTCCCATCTCGTCGACGAAGTCCATGACGGGGCATTTGCTGGGTGCGTCCGGTGCTGTGGAGGCCGTGTTCAGCATCATGGCCATGCGACAGGGTGAGGTTCCAGCTACGATCAATTACGAAACACCCGATCCAGAGTGCGACCTGGATTATATTCCCAATCAGAAGCGGGACATTAAACCAAAACATGTTATGTCCAATTCGTTCGGTTTTGGCGGCCATAACGCGACCTTGGTATTCAGCACATTCGAAGGGTGAAATTAAATATGCCGGTTTGAGCCAATCAATCGGCTGTAATCGTTTAGGAGCATTTTATGCCGTACGCACATATTACTGGCTGGGGGATGGCTGTGCCTGATAGGATCATGACAAACGATGATCTATCAGAAATGGTCGATACGAACGATGCCTGGATTCGGGACCGGACGGGTATCGGTGAAAGACGTATTGCCGCCGACAACGAATCCACTGCCACCCTTGGCGTATCTGCATCGCTCAGGGCTTTAAAAGTGGCGAACCTGCGCTCAACGGATATCGATCTGATCATTTGCTCTTCTTCCTCTCCGGAGTATATTTTCCCTGCGACGGCATGTCTCATTCAGGATCAACTTGGTGCAACAAAAGCCGGTGCGTTCGATCTGCTGGCTGCATGTTCAGGATTTATTTATGCGATCAATATGGCGGCACAGGCAATCCGAAGCGGCTCCATCCAGAACGCGCTGGTGATCGGGTCTGAAACCCTGTCACGGTTTGTGAATTGGAACGACAGGAATACCTGTATATTGTTCGGCGATGGCGCGGGAGCCTTTGTTCTGCAGGCCAGCGAGCGGCCCGGCGGTGTATATTCCGCTGTAATGCATTCGGACGGTTCAGGCGGCAACCTGTTGACCCTGCAGGGCGGAGGCAGCAAGCACCCGGCCACCGAAGCGACCATTCAACAAGGCAAACATTTTATCGAGATGGATGGCAAGGAGGTCTTCCGTTTTGCCACACGTGTAATGGCGCAGGCCACACGCGAAGCGCTTGATGCAGCCGGGATGCATTTGGATGACATCGATTGGGTTGTGCCGCATCAGGCGAATATCAGGATTATCGAAGCAGCCGCACGCAGCCTCAAGATGCCAATGGACAAGTTCGCGGTCAACCTCGATAAATATGGCAATACGTCCACCGCATCGATACCCATTGCCGCAGTGGAAGCCGTGGAAAAGGGGCAGATCAAATCCGGCGACAAACTTGTGTTTGTAGGTTTTGGTGCGGGGTTGACGTGGGGCGCGCTCACCGCCGAGTGGACGGGGCCGTTCCCGAGCAGGAGGCATGTCCATCCGGAGCAATACCGCTTATTTGGGCGTGTGCGTTCATTCACCCGCCGTGCCATTCGTTTTATTGAAGGGATCATCTTCCGCCGCGAACTATAATGGTGGTTTTATCCTGATTGTGATACCATAGGAGCGAAATCAATCAAGGAGAAAATCATGTTCGGATTACCACGTGGCGCGGAACTGATCGTCATTTTAGTTATCGTTTTGATCCTCTTTGGCCCGGGACGCATCGGCAAATTGTCCGGCGAAATCGGTAAGAGCATCAAGGCATTTCGCGAAGGTTTGAGCGACGAAAACGATGAAGACCAGCCCACAGACCCTGATGGAAACATAGAATCCAAATAAATCAAAAGGCTCCCGCACGGGAGCCTTTTGATTTCATATTGTCAGACGGTCAAAGAAGTTTTTCAAGTTCACTGGTTGTGGTGATTGGGTTTTTACACACAAACCCTTCGCACACATAAACAGTGGGCTTCCCATTTTTTACAGGACGATCTTTGAGCAATGCTGGAGCATCCTCCAACGGGGGGGGTGTGGATGAGGCTACGATTACATTTGGCCGGTATTTTGATCGGATCATGGCGATCAATTCGGATGCGGCTTCGCCGCCCGATTCATACACAACCGCAACCTGTTTCACATTTCCCAGGGCCATATCCACCGCTGACAGCCATCTTCCGAACGCAGTTGGATATTTAATTGCCATGTTAGCGACCAGACTCAACGATTTTTCTGCAAGATCACGATATCTCCCTTCGCCGCTGAACTCTGCCAGCTTCAACAGCGCTTCGCAGGCGAGAGCGTTTCCTGACGGTGTGGCATTGTCCTGCACATCTTTTGGGCGCAGCAACAAGGCCTCTCCATCTTTGGGAGTGTCGAAAAATCCGCCGTTTGGGTCCTCGAACAAATCGATCATTTCATCTGCAAGTTCTTTCGCAGAGGCGAACCACTTATTATCGAAATCTGTTTGATACAGCGCAAGCAAGCCAAGGATCAGCGCAGCGTAATCATCGAGAAATACTTCGTCTGTCGTTCTTCCATCCCGCCAGCTGTGCTTGAGATCGCCTTTGGGCCGAAGCGAATTGAGCAGAAAATCCGCGTTGCGGGTAGCCAGTTTATAGTATCTCTCATGCAGAGAAGCATTTTTCGACGACAAAGTCATCTCTTCCTCATCGCTCGCAAGGACACGCGCCCCTTCTGCGATTGCCGCCAGCATAAGCCCGTTCCAGGAGGTGAGCACCTTATCGTCGGTGCCCGGACGAACGCGCGCATCTCGGGCAGATAAAAGCCTGGCGTGGCTATCGGCTAATTTGGACGGAACAGATTCAACGTCGATTTTGAAGCGGGCGGCGAGGGATGCATCGTCCAATGCGCGCTGCAGCACCGTTCTGCCTTCCCAATTACCGTGTGGAGTAACACCATAAGCCGCTTCGAAGAATTCCGAATCATCTTTGAGTATTGAACGGATCTCGTCCAGAGTCCAAACATAGAACTTGCCTTCAACACCTTCCGAGTCTGCATCCAGAGACGAGTAAAATCCGCCGTCAGGGTGAGTCATTTCGCGCTCGATGAAATCGAGCGTTTCAGTGACGATCTGTCTGAAAAAGGGATCACCCGTAACCTGCCAGGCATGAAGGTAGGCACGGACGAGCAGGGCGTTGTCATACAGCATCTTCTCAAAATGCGGCACACGCCAGAAGTTATCAACACTGTAACGCGAAAAACCGCCGCCGACCACGTCATACATGCCGCCGCGCGCCATGGCTTTGAGTGCGTGAACAATCGGTTTGAGAATTGATTCGTCACCGTCAGCGCGAAGATACTGTCGCAGCAAAAACTCGATAGTCATCGCCTGCGGGAACTTGGGCGCAGATCCCCAGCCCCCGTGGCCCCAATCGTACGAATCGATCAGCGACTTCGCTGCTGTGTCGAGATGCTCCTGCTTGAAAAATGATTCAGATTGAGCCTGTATGCTCAGCGTTTGCTGCAAATGGTCTGAAACCTCATTGCTCACACGAGAGATTTCGCCCGGCTGCTCCTGCCACGTACGGACAATGCCTGCCAGGACATCCTTGAAGGAGGGCATGTTATGGCGCGGCACCGGCGGGAAGTAAGTGCCCGCATAGAACGGCTTGAGGTCAGGCGTGAGGAACACAGACATCGGCCAGCCGCCCGAACCGGTCATGGAAACGGTGGCCTGCATGTAGATGGTGTCCAGATCGGGACGTTCCTCGCGATCGACCTTGATGTTGATAAAGTGTTTATTCATGAACGCAGCTGTTTCTTCGTCTTCAAATGATTCATGCGCCATGACATGGCACCAATGACATGCGGCATAGCCTATGGATAAAAAGATCGGCTTGTTTTCCGTTTTCGCTTTGGCAAGGGATTCTTCATTCCATGGATGCCAGTCGACAGGGTTGTCCGCGTGTTGAAGTAAATAGGGGGATGTGGAATTTGTAAGCTGATTTGGCATGGGTTACCTTTAATGGAAGAATAATATGTAAGTGTGTAAGATTATAGTCGATTGAGATGGGATGATTGTTCCCAACAATTGAAGTTTTACCGTATAATTTTCTTATGAGCAAAATGACGGAAAAATCCACGAAATTAATCAATCTTCTGTTGGTCAACGAAATTCGTTTAATTGGCAATATAATTGTCGCCGCCCTGGAAGACGAGCCGGATATTAACGTTGTGGGTTGTGTTACTTCTCCTGAAGAAGCCCTGAAAATTGTTCAAGAAAAGGTAGTGGATGCTGTTCTAGTGAGCACCAGGTTGGCTGATCAGGGAGCGTTAAAATTAACCAGGGCTATAGCAGAAATGGAGCCTGCCACAAAAGTTCTCGCATTGGGCTTGAGTGAAGAGAGAAAAAACATTCTGCGCTATGTGGAAGCGGGCGCCGCCGGCTATGTCTTAAAGGATGACTCGCTTGATGATCTTGTCGGCACTGTACGGGCTGTGCAGGATGGCGAGATGCATGTCTCTCCAAAAATCGCTGCCGCGATGATGGAGCGTCTTTCCGGCTTGGCGCGAGTGTTTTCCGATATTGAAAATAGCTCGGCAGATACTGCCGGATTGACAACCCGTGAAGCAGAAGTGTTAAAATTGATCGGTGAAGGACTGACCAACCAGCAAATTGCTGAGGAACTTATCATCGAGATTGGCACTGTCAAAAATCACGTTCACAACATACTTGAGAAACTTAATGTTAGCAGCCGGGGGGAAGCCGCTGCCTACCTGGCGTATATCGACAAATAAATCCACCACTGGCAAGATATATCCAAATATATATCCATTCCGTAGGGCTTTATATATGGAAAGTTGCGGTTCTCGGTGCTATGCTTTGTATGTGGGTATAATTTATGAGTTAGGAGGTTTTGTCGATGACCGATCAACGGATCATTTTAGCCAACGACTCCCGCTTGATACGGGAGATGTTGAACCGCATTCTCCTCAAGGCAGAGCACTTGGAGGTTGTCCAACAGGTTGACGATCAAGGAAGCCTGCCAGATTCGATTCAACAACAGGATGCCGAATGGATAATACTATCCCTTTCAGAAGACAATAAGATTCCTGATTGGGCCGATGATTACATACGAGAGCATCCTCTTCTAAGGATCCTGACGGTCTCACACGACGGTAGTTGGGTGAAAATGAAACGGTTGGATAAGCGTGAGCAGGATTTTGTAAATCTATCTTTACAGGAATTGCTAAATATTCTTGAAGGCAGCCTGCATACCGAGGCTGTGGACTCTTTGCAGGAGGTCACATAAAGGACTTTTACCGAAAGGCAATAGGTATAAGTGAGGGGCGGATTGACATTCTAAAAAGCGCTCTGAAGACATTTTCAGACACGCGCGCCTCACAGGCCGCAGCCAGCCTGGCATATTACGCAATATTTTCACTCTTTCCGCTGTTGCTTGCTTTTATCGCTGGAGGCAGCTATTTTCTGGATGATCAGCAGGTTTATCAAAGTGTCATCCGATCTCTGCAGCGCGCTCTGCCCATTACGCTTGATTTGATCATTAATAACCTGCGTGAGGTATTGGATGCCCGTGGTGCAGTCGGAATAATAAGTTTGCTGACCTTTATATGGTCGGCTTCGGGCTTTTTTACCAATCTGGCATATAACATTAATCTGGCCTGGCCGAACGCTCCCCGACGCAGTTTTCTTCGAAGGAGATTGGTTGGTTTGGGGATGATCATGGGATTGCTTGGGCTTCTTATTCTTTCCCTGCTTTTGGACTGGATAACAGGGCTGATCCCAATTCTGAACTTGGAGAAAGGATCTTCCCCAAGCTTGATCCTGTGGACGTTGTTGTCCAATCTGGGATCCTGGCTGACAATTTTTCTACTTTTCCTGGCTTTATACCGATGGGTGCCTGTTGCAAATGTGCACTGGAGCGCGACCATCTGGGGGGCGCTGGCATCATCCATTTTGTGGAGAATTGCCGCTGCTGGGTTTGGCTGGTATCTGCAAAGTGGTCTGGGGCGTTATCAACTGGTTTATGGTTCACTAGGTGCTATCGTGGCTTTTCTTTTTCTGATTTATATCTTGTCCCTGATAATGTTATTGGGCGCGCATCTCAGCTCTGCCATCGACCGCTGGGAAAGTGAAACTCGAACATCCAACAAAGAAAGGAACAGCTTAAATGGATATTCTTAAAGAGAATGATCTAAGACAACTTATTGAAATATCAGGTGAATATTGTGTTTCGTTCTATTTACCGACACATAGAACTGGAAGGGAGCAGCAGCAGGATCCGATCCGCCTCAAAAATCTAATTTCAGAGGCTCAGGAAAGGCTTCTCGAATACGGCGTCCGCAGGCCGGATGTCCGGGAATTGCTGCAGCCGGCGGAAGACCTACTTGATGATGATGAATTCTGGCAACATCAAAGCGATGGACTGGCTGTGTTTCTGTCAGCAGAGTTTACTCGAATTTACCGACTGCCATCCAAATTTGAGGAACTAGTGGTAATTGCAAAAAACTTCCATATCAAACCGTTATTGCCATTGCTCGATGAAAACGGTCAATTCTATATACTGGCCCTTAGCCTGAATAAGATTCGCCTGTTTCTGTGTACAAAATATACGATAAACGAAATGGAATTGCCGGATGTGCCGACCAGCATGCAGGAGGCGCTCTTCATGGACGACCCCGAAAAGCATCTTGATTTTCACACTGGAACAGGGAGTTCCGGAGCA
>DATHRQ010000209.1:0-3185 GCA_035465095.1 Anaerolineales bacterium
AGCGCGGTTTCGTGCTCTCGCTGGTCTTCCCCACGCTCAATGCGCTGGGCGGCATCTTTGTCGCCATTCTTATCTACGTCGGCGGTTTGAACGCTGCGCAGGGCATCCTTTCGGTCGGCGCCTGGTACCTCTTCATCATGAGCCTCGACCAGTTCTTTTTTCCCGTACTCAACCTTTCCGCTTTTTGGGCACAGATCCAATCGGGGCTATCCGCCGCCGAACGCGCCTTCGCGCTGATCGATGCCGACCCCAACGTTATTCAAACGGACGAGCGGGATGTGCCGCGCCTGAAAGGAAAAATTCATTTCGATGACCTTGATTTTCGCTATACGGATAACGAACCGATTCTGACTCACTTCAACCTGCGCATACAACCCGGAGAGAATCTTGCCCTGGTCGGTCACACCGGCGCAGGGAAATCGTCAATCGCGAAGTTGATCGCGCGTTTCTACGAATTCCAGGGAGGACGCCTGCTGATCGACGGGCAGGATATCCGCACTTTCGATCTGGCACAATATCGCAAGCAGCTCGGCATCGTGTCCCAGGTTCCATTCCTGTTCTCAGGGACAGTGGCAGACAACATCCGCTATGCTGCGCCCGAAGCGTCAGACGAGGAAATGTTGGAGATGGCGCGCAAGATCGGTGACGGCGAATGGCTGGAAACGCTTCCGAACGGGATCCAAACGGAAGTGGGGGAAAGAGGCGGGATGCTGTCGATGGGGCAGCGTCAACTTGTTGCGTTGATGCGCGTCCTGATCCAGAAGCCCGCCATCTTCATCCTCGACGAGGCGACCGCCAGCATCGATCCGTTCACCGAATGGCAGATCCAGCAGGCGTTGGGTCTGATCCTGAAAAACTCGACCAGTATCCTGATCGCGCATCGATTGTCCACGGTTAAAGCCGCAGATCGGATCGTTGTCATGGAAAAGGGAGCCATCATTGAGGAGGGCGATCACGACGGCCTGCTGGCGCAGAACGGGCACTACTCGACGCTGTATAACACGTATTTCAGGCATCAAAGCCTGGCATATATCGAGCAGGCCAGGGAGTTGGTCGGCGACGATTAATCAAAGGGGACGGCGGCCGCCGTCCCTTTTGATTATGCTTAAACCTGCCGTTAGGTTGAAATCCCTCCTGAGAGGGGCATATAACAACCCTTCTGGCGTATCGTTGACAAATGCAAATTTCATTGTATTATAATAGAACCATTAAATTTACTCACAACTCAGGAAGGAGGTCCAAGGAGAAG
This sequence comes from Anaerolineales bacterium, assembly GCA_035465095.1. GTDB lineage: Bacteria > Chloroflexota > Anaerolineae > Anaerolineales > Villigracilaceae > Defluviilinea. The sequence continues at coordinate 1,250 of DATHRQ010000209.1, forward strand.
AGAAAAGTATATACGATTGACCATAAATCAAGACTATTTAAATAAGAAAGAGGAGATGAAAATCATGTTACGTAACAAATCAATGTTTAGCATACTCGCAGTTTTTATTGTGTTTAGTATGCTACTCGCTGCCTGTGGTGGAGGCACTCCTGCGGCCACGGACGAACCCGCCGCTCCCCCCGCTACTGATGAACCGGCCATGACAGATGAACCGGCCATGACAGATGAGCCAGCCATGACCGAAGAACCCATGATGGATTTCGAAGGCAAATCGGTTGAAGCGCCCAACTGTGATTACGGCGGCAAGATCAGCTCGATCGTTGCTGTGGACGCCTACACCGTCGAATTCACCATGTGTAAGCCTGATCCGGCCTTCCCGCAAAAAGCTGCCTTCACTCCCTTCGGTATCTACCCGGAAGAGTGGCTGGACGCCAATGCGAACGAAGCCAACCAGGAAACCCTGCTTTCGGCTCCTGTCGGCACCGGCCCCTTCATGCTTGAAAGCTGGAACCGTGGTGAAAGCATCGTTTTCCAGGCCTATGACGGCTACTGGGGCGAGAAACCGCCTTATGACACCCTGGTCTTCCGCTGGGCAACCGAAGGCGCGCAGCGCCTGTTGGAACTGCAGTCCGGTACGGTCGATCAGATCACCAACCTCAGCCCCGATGATTACGATACGGTCAAGGATGATCCCAATCTGGTCTTCCTGCCAGTAGCGAATCCCAACATTCTTTATCTGGGTATGATCAACGTCATCGATCCGCTCGGCGAACGCAGGGACTCGATCTTCGCAGACGTCAATGTTCGCAAGGCGATCGCCATGGGCATCGACCGTCAGCGCATTGTAGACAATTTCTATGCTGAGGGCGCCACGGTTCCCACACACTTCACCCCCTGCAGCCTCCCCAATGGCTGTGTTGGTGATTCCTGGTACGATTTCGATCCCGAAGCCGCTCGCGCACTGCTGGCCGAAGCTGGATATCCTGACGGCTTCTCGACCACGATCTACTATCGCGATGTCTTCCGCGGCTATCTGCCGGAACCCGGCCTGGTTGCTGTCGAATTCCAGACCCAGCTTCGCGATAACCTGGGTATCGATGCCGAGGTCGTTGTCATGGAATCCGGTGAATTCATCGACGAATCCACCAATGGCCGCCTGGATGGCCTGTACCTGCTCGGTTGGGGTGCTGATTATCCTCACGTGACCAACTTCCTGGACTTCCACTTCGCTGAAACGAACCCGCAGTTCGGCGACCCGCATCCTGAGATCTATGAAGTGCTTCAGGCAGCCTCCCAGATCGGTGACGAGGCTGAGGCTGAGCCGCTGTACGTCGAAGCCAACAACGCCATCCGCGAACTGGTTCCCATGGTTCCGATCGCCAACGGTGCTTCCGCATCCGCGGCACTGGCAACGGTTGAAAATGCTCACTTCCGCCCCTTCGGTGCTCCGCTCTTTGCCCGTGTCAACCCCGGCAAGGACACCTTCGTCTACATGCAGAATGCTGAACCGATCAGCCTGTTCTGTCAGGACGAAACCGACGGTGAGTCATTGGCTCCCTGTCAGCAGGTCGTTGAGACCCTGTTGGGCTACGCCATCGACTCCGGCGAAGTGGTACCTGAACTGGCTACCGGTTGTACACCGAACGAAGATGCGACTGTCTGGACCTGCGCGCTGCGCGAAGGCGTGACATTCCACGACGGCTCGAGCTTCGATGCCAACGATGTGGTTGCCTCCTGGGCGGCCGGTATCGATGTGTCCAACCCCAATCACATTGGTAACACAGGTGCCTTCGAATATTATTCGTACCTGTTCGACGGCTTGATGAACGACGAATAAACCTGTCGGCCATCTAGCTTCTCACTAATGCAACGCGAGATGGCGCTGCGCCCCCTGGGTAGGTGCTGTCTCGCGTTGTTTTGTAATTATTATTCGGTC
>DATHRQ010000210.1:0-8593 GCA_035465095.1 Anaerolineales bacterium
CTGGACGAACCTACCACAGGCGTTGATCCTGTTTCACGGCGTGAGTTTTGGAACATCCTTACAGAATTACATTTGGGAGGCACAACCATCATCGTCAGCACACCCTATATGGACGAAGCAGACCGCTGTTCGCGGGTGGGGTTGATGTATGCTGGGGTACTCGTTGAGTGTGATACACCGCTGAATATCCGAAGTAAGGTTGAAGGTGAGATGATCGAGCTGCAGGCAGAGGATTGGCAAAAGGCTCTCGAGACCGTGTCAGGTTTATCGGGAGTCCATGAAGTGCAGACGTACGGAGAATCCATCCATTTGCTGGTCGATTCTGGAAAACGTCGTCTGCCTGAGATCAAGAGAGTCTTGAAAAGATCAAAGATCGATTACCGAAATATCCGCATTGCGCCGACGCGCATGGAAGAAGCGTTCATTTCGCTGATCCGAAAGATGGAGTCGTAGTGTCTTTACGCCGTATGTGGGCGGTGACCCGCAAGGAGTTCAACCACATCGTGCGCGACCGCAGCACATTGTTTTTGGTGTTGTTCACGCCGACGCTCATGCTGCTGCTCATGGCATACGCACTGACCGCAGACATCGTACACGTGCCCGTGGCGGTATTGGATTTCGATCAAAGCAAAACATCGCGGACTTTCGTTCAACAGATCACTGCCGGGCAGGACCTGGACATTTATGCCTACGCCGCAAGCATGGACGAGATCGAAGGGATGCTGATGCGCGGCGAGATCAAAGCGGCAGTTGTGATCTCGCACGGATTCGCCAGCGACCTACTGGCACTCAAAGGGATGCCGATCCAGATCATCATCGACGGCACCGAACCCGAAAGCGGAAGTTTCGCTGTGGAACACATCGCGCAGCGCGCTGAAGAATTCATCAACGCCGCGCTGGCGGGTCAACTGCAGGGGGCTGGCATCAGCATTGACTCTCTGCAACCGATCGACCTGCGCGTGACGACCTGGTTCAACCCTGACCTGAAGCCGCGCAACGACATTATTCCGGGTTTGATCTCGATGGTATTGGGATTCCCTGCGCTCTCTGTGGCCCTGACACTTGCGCACGAACGCGAACACGGCACGATGGAACAGTTGCTGGCGACGCCCATCGCACGGACCGAACTGCTGGTGGGCAAGATCATCCCATATATCCTTGTTGGGTTGATCAACGCCATCGTCATCCCGCTGCTGGCGATCGCATGGTTCGATATATCTTTTAATGGGAATTTCCTATTGTTCTTTGGTCTATCGACGGTCTTTATGTTCTCTGTATTGAGTATGGGAATGGTCGTTGGTGTGTTCATGCGCACACAAGCCGCGGCGCTGGCGCTTTCGTTCCTCGTGATCTTCTTCCCCGGCTTCTTCTTGACCGGTATCTTCTTTCCGCTGGCATCCATGCCGGAGCTGGCCCGGCTTGAGGCTCTCTTCCTGCCAGGGACGCATTACGCCATCATCACGCGCGGCATCTTTCTGCCGGGCCTCGGCATGGACGTGTTATGGCCGTATACGGTAATGCTTGTGGTGCTGGGCATCGCATTCACATTGTTGGCCGCATTGTTCTTCCGAAAGAAGCTGGGATGATGAAGATATATGCAGGGGCGGGGAGACCCCGCCCAGATTACTCTATCCAACATGGGCGAGAGAACCTCGCCCCTTCAAACGGGTAAACCATGGTTAGAAGGATCTGGTCGCTCGTCGTCAAGGAATTCATTCACCTACGCAATGACTGGTGGCTGCCCGCCTTCATGCTGATCGGCGGCGCAATGGAACTCCTGCTCGTCGGTTGGGCAACGTCACGCCCGATCACCAATTTGCCAATGATGGTTCTCGATCACGACCGCAGTTCAGCCAGCCGTGCGCTGGTCGTCTCCATCGAAAATACAGGCACATTCCAACAGGCGCAATATGTAAACGACATGACTACCATCGAAGACAGCATCAACCGCGGAAACATTAATGCCGCAATTGTCATTCCGCCTGCTTACGACGAGAAAATCAAATCTTCAACTGGATCGCCGACCGTATTACTCATACTCAATGGAGCGGAATCAACACCTGCAATCGCATCCCTGCGCGCCATTCAGGGCGTGACAACTGACCTCGGTCAGCGCGTCACCATCCAACGCTTAGGCCTGGATTCAGATGAATTTGCAGGGTTCGACCCGAGTCTGCGCGTGTGGTTCAACGAATCGCTCAGCGAGGCGCTGTACACAACTCCCGCCGAACTGGGACTGATGCTGGAATTCACCATCCTGCTCTTCGCGGCTTTGGCATTCTCGCGCGAACGTGAATTGGGCACGCTCGAACAACTGCTGGTCATGCCCTTCTCATCATTAGAGATCATCATCGGCAAATCCATTCCAGTGATTATCATCGGGTTCACGGACTTCGTTTTGATGCTAACAATGGTCCACTTTGCATTCGATGTTCCTGTTCGCGGCTCGTTGATCCTGCTCCTGGTTTTGGCTTTCGGCTATCTTCTGGTCGAACTCGGTAAGGGACTGGTCATCTCCGTTATTTCACGTTCCCAACATCAGGCGTTCCTTTTGGTGCTGTTGATCGGTATGGTCGATTTTATGTTCACAGGCTACGCAGCCCCCGTGGAAGGTATGCCCCAGGTATTGCAGTGGTTCTCGAACATTATCCCTGCACATCATTGGTTGACCATCCTGCGTGGCATCCTATTAAAAGGCGCAGGCATGGACGTGTTGTATCCCAACGTCCTCGCACTCGCAGGGTTGGGATTAGTTATAGGAACTTTCTCGCTTTTATTCGTGAGGAAGGCATTGGATTAAGGTTTGTTCCGTTGGTTGAGTAGGGCTGTTGGTTGAGTAGCGAGCGTCCTTTGCGAGCATATCGAAACCAAGCCCGTATCGAAACCAACAGTTAACAGGAATATTTTTTGTAACAAGATGTATTTTGGTTATTGGTGGTCTCGATATGTTGCTACGCAACTACTCGACCACCGATATGACAATCAAATTGGAATAACTATGAACGTTCAACAAAAAGCAGTCATCGCCCAGGGATTAACCAAACGCTTCGGCGACTTTATCGCAGTGAACAATATTGACTTCGAAGTCCAGCGCGGTGAGATATTCGGTTTCCTCGGTCCGAACGGCTCGGGCAAAACGACCACCATCCGCATGATGCTGGGATTGATGAAGCCCACTTCGGGTTCCATCGAAGTGCTCGGTATGAACGTGGATGGCAACGCGTCCAAAATTCTTCAAAATGTTGGGTATATGTCCCAGCGGTTCAGCTTGTACAACGATCTGACCGTACTGCAAAACCTCAATTTCTACGGCGCGGCGTACGGCATCTCCAATGCTGAATTGAAAGACCGAATCAACATCGCTCTACAAATGGCAGGGCTTGAAGGACGTGAACACGCCAGAACAAAGGAACTCTCCGGCGGATGGCGTCAGCGACTGGCACTCGGCGCAGCGATCCTGCATCGACCCGACGTGCTCTTCCTCGATGAGCCAACCGCAGGTGTCGATCCGCTCTCCCGCCGTGCGTTTTGGGATCTGCTCTACAAATTCGTTGCTGAGGGCGTTACCGTTTTTGTCACTACACACTATATGGATGAAGCCGAGCACTGTCATCGCCTCGCGTTCATCCAGCACGGAAATATCATCGCCTACGGCTCCCCCTCTGAGATCAAATCGCAAAAGATGCGCGGACAAGTGCTCGAAATTTCATCGTCAGATGCGGTCAACACGGTTAAAGTTTTACGCACAGCACAGGCAGCAGATCAAATCCCGATCGAAGAGGTCGAACTCTATGGATCGCTCGTCCATGTCGTTGCTCCCGACATCAAATCACATCAACGTGCCATCGAAAGAGAGTTGCGCAGCGCGAACATCCGCGTTGAAGGTCTGGCCATCATCGAACCCTCTTTGGAAGATGTCTTTATCTCAAGTATGAAATCATAGCCCTCACCCCCTGCCCCTCTCTCAAAGGGCGAGGGGTGAAAAGGAGAACATTATGAAAACAACCACTTACATCTCACTCGTCATCGTTCTGGCTCTGATAATCGTCGGATGCGCACCCGCTCAATCGGAGACGTTGCAGGCCTCGGGTCAGATCGAAGCGACGGAAGTCACAGTCGCAGCGGAATTAAGCGGACGCGTAATAGACGTCTACGTCGCAGAAGGCAACGCGGTCAAGGCAGGCGATCCGCTTCTCAAACTGGACGACAGCCTGCTACAGTCCGAAAAGCAGAGTGCCCAGGCTGCGCTGGATTCCACCAACGCGAGCGTGCAAGCCGCGCAAGTCGCGTTGGAGGCCGCACAACTGCAATATGACCTGACACTCGACGCCGCGCTGGCAGAAGAAGCCGCAACGCGTATTGAGGTCTGGGATGAAACCAAACCATCCGAATTCGATCAGCCTGTTTGGTACTTCTCCAAACAGGAACGCATCGAAGCCACGCAGGCCGAAGTGGCCGCCGCCAAGGATGCACTGGATGACGCGATCACAAAACTTGCCGATACCGAAAGCAGGGCAGGCAGTTCGCAGTTCCTTGAGGTGGAAGCGGCGCTTGCCCAGGCGCGAATCGCCTTCCAAAATGCAAAAGCCGTTCTGGACAGCACCAGCGGAACATCTGACAGCCAGGCGCTGCGCGATGCGGCACAGATCAACTACGATGAAAAGGAGATCGATCTCGATGACGCACAAAAAGAGTATGACGACGCCCTGACCACCGAAGGCGCACTGGACGTTCTCGAAGCGCGCGCAGAGGCGGTCATCGCGCAGGAAACCTACGACAGCGCGCTCGATTTAGTACGCACCCTGCAAACAGGAGCCAACTCGCCGAACGTTCAGGCGGCTGCCAAGACTGTCGACCAGGCACAGGCGCAGCTCGACCTGGCACAGACCAGCGTCGCCGCCGCACAGGCGCATCTCGATCTCATCAACACACAAATGGAAAAACTGATGGTAACCGCCCCGATGGATGGCGTGATCCTGACACGCAGTATTCATGTTGGCGAGATCGCGCAGGCCGGCGCCGCCACCATGACCATCGCCGATCTAGGCAGGCTCACGATCACCGTATATCTCTCCGAAGATCGCTATGGCGAAGTCAATGTTGGCGACGAAGTTTCGTTGACCGTCGATTCATTCCCCAATGAAACATTTACGGCCGTCGTCACACACATCGCCGACCAGGCTGAATACACGCCGCGCAACGTCCAGACCAAAGAGGAACGCCAGACAACTGTCTACGCCATTGAACTCGAAGTCAATAACCCGGATGGTAAACTCAAGCCCGGCATGCCGGTAGACGTGACATTCGAATAACAAATAAGTTGTGCACAAGAGCAAAATCTCCGCTCGATAAAAATACAGAGCGGAGATTTTGTTTCCCTTAAAGCGTGCATGTTATATTGAAGTAAAATTTCACATTGAGATTATTGTCACATTTACTATCAGGTAATTTCCAGTCGTCCTCGTTCCCACCCAACCCATACGGAGTTTTACAAATGAAACATGACAAGCAATACCGATACTTTGACATCATCATGGCGATCTTCGTCACGATCCTGGTCGTGAGCAATGTTGCATCCTCTGCCAAGATCGTCGACTTGAAGTTCAGCGTTTTTGGCATCCCCATGGCATTCGACGGAGGCACGATATTATTCCCAATAAGCTACATCTTCGGCGATATACTCACAGAGGTATATGGATACAAACGATCCCGCCGCGTGATCTGGACCGGTTTCTTCTGCCTTATGCTCGCATCCGCTACATTTTGGCTTTTACAAAATCTACCGGGCGAAGTCACCTGGCAGGATTACGCCGGTGACGCCAGTTACACAGCCATCCTGGGCGGCATGGCCACAGGCGGGATCGTGCTCGGCTCGCTGGCTGGATACTGGAGCGGAGAATTCACCAATTCCTTTGTTCTGGCCAAAATGAAGGTGCTGACGAGCGGCCGCTGGCTGTGGCTGCGCACGATCAGCTCCACGTTGGTTGGGCAACTCGTCGACTCGTTCATATTTGTGCTGATAGCGACTTTGCTGAATGTCTTCCCCTGGGAATTATTCACTACGCTCGTCGTAACGAATTATTTGTTCAAATCCGCAATTGAAGCCATCCTGACGCCGTTTACCTATATCGTTGTCAATCGGCTTAAAGCGGCTGAACAGGAAGATTACTACGATCATGACACCAATTTCAACCCGTTCACAGCATAAAGCATCAGGTTATGGTTTCACGAAATAACAGGTCGGTTTTCATTTTTGCAAGGCGCAAAGCAAACAGGTTAATCCTTGAACAGTCATGTAAAATTGAAAAGAACAGGAAAAAGCATGAGCAAACTATCGGTACAGACACATAAAAGCATAAGCGAAATTTCTCCCGAATTATGGGATCAGATTGCAGCCGGCCGCGGGTTTCAATCACATGGTTGGTATACATTTGGCGAGCAGGTCATGCACGACAGTCCGCCAACCTACCTGATCGCATGGGACGGCGACCAACCCATTGCCAGTGCGGCGCTCTTCAAGATAAAAAACGAACCCCTGCCCCTGCCGCAAGTCGCGCGCCAGTTCATGTCATCCATACTAAAACGCCGACCCCTGCTGATGTGCCGTTCTCCTTTGGCCGACACATCTGCGTTATTATTACCCGGCGTACCACGCAGGGATGAAGTACTTCCCATACTCGCAAGCGCAGCACAGGAGGAGTTCAAAAAGCAGCGCTGTTCCTTCCTGGTGTTCGATTACCTGCTGACCGAGCAGCTCAAATACCCATCCTGGCCCTCCAGCTATGAACCGATCACGGTTTCGGAACCCGGAACATACATGCCCATGGAATGGGATAGTTTCGAGGCGTATCTTGAAGCCGGCAGCAAAAAGGATCGCCAGCACTACAAACGCACACTGAAAGAGACCGCTGAAAACGGCATCGAACTGTCGCGGCACAAATCTGTCCCTGATGTGGAAGCTGCGCTTACACTGATAAAGAACGTTTCGATCTGGCACGGCTCTGCACCCAATCCCTGGACCCGCAGCCTGCTCGAAAATTTTGCCTTGCTGGAAGACAGCACCTGGCTCGAACTTCGCAAGGAAGGGCAGCTGGTCGGATGTGGTGCCGTCTTGCGCGACAACAAATTCCAGTTGACATCATCTCTCGGGCTGGAAGACGATGTCCCCGGCGGATACTTCCTTTTGCTATATGCCGCCCTGCAGGATGCATTCGAGCATAAGGCCAGGCTTGTCCGATTCGGGAGCGGAGCATATGATGTCAAACGCAGGCTGGGGCTCCGTCTCGAAGACACCAACCACGCCATGATCACAATGGCAGGCATCATGTCTCGTGCTGCAAAGCGTCTTGCGTCAGAAGAAGATTGAACCAGCATGTTTACCGGGCTATTGCAATCCGCCATAACACTGGTCACCATACTTTTTTTCTACATCGTGGACTTTATTCTGATTCGCCGTTACGATAAACAGCGGCAGGCCAGCGGGTCGGGCCGGGCGTGGGACTTCACATTCTTCATCTTCATCCTCGTTGCGATCCTGGTATTACAACCCATTCTTCTTCCGCGTATCGGCTATCAAACCGACGCAGCCTGGGGATTAACCATTCAACTCCTTGGGGGGCTTTTGATCTTGGCTTCCATATCACTACACATTTGGTCACGAACACATTTGCAGCATTATTATGCCGAACGTGTGGAGGTACAGCCCGGCCATCAGGTGATCGACACCGGACCTTATAAACTTATGCGGCATCCGGTCATCACCTCCTTTTTTGGGATCGCGACAGGCCTGTTCCTCATCAACCCCGCCCTCACGACTCTGGCTGCATTGCTTTACACGCTCTGGGACTTCACCCGCGCCGCAAAACAGGAGGAAGATCTGCTGGCGGATACGCTGCCGGGCTATATGGACTACGCGCATCAGACTCCCCGATTCCTGCCTCGCATTTCGAGTAACCGATGATTCCCCTTGACCGCTTCCTGGAACTTCCCACCGATGAGGTCGCCGCGCTCGTAAAGGCGACCGGGCAAAAAGTTGTCGTGTTCCCCGTCAATGGAACCCGCCGCTGGTTCAGGCTTGAACACGGCCATCAGGCCGGCGATGACTTTTTCAGCGCCTACATGGATGCATCCATCAAAAATCATATTCAATTATGTTCCATGCTGTTCGACCACGGCATCCATACGATCCTCGCCCCGGTCTTTGGACGGGAACTTATGCGCCGCGGCGACGAATATACCCGGCGTGTCGGCATGGATGGGCTGGTCCGCACAGCCACCGATAAAAACTACCGGGCGTTTTTCGAGAAATATAATGTCACTGTCCGCTTTTACGGCGATTACCGGGATGTCCTGACAGGCACCCCATATGAAAACGTCCTGGGTTCACTTTATGAAGTGACGGAGGCAACCAGGAAAAACGATCGCTTCAACCTCTACCTTGGCGTTTTTGCGGACGAGGCAACCGAGACGATCTCACGACTTTCAGTCGAACATTATCTTGCACATGGTGCGGTTCCAGATAAGAACGCGCTGATACGCAAGTATTACGGTGAAGACCTGCCCCCCGTCAGCATCTTCATCGGTTTTGATAAAT
>DATHRQ010000211.1:0-2744 GCA_035465095.1 Anaerolineales bacterium
TGGCGATGGATGACGTCACTTATTTTGACCCGGACGCGAAACCTGTTGCGGTGGCGAAACAGATCAAAGTCAGGCTGGAGGCGGAACGTACGTCACGCTGGGGGCGCCGCGCAAAACACGGTTACACATGGAATCAAATCCACGCGCAGCATATCCAGCCTTTGCTGGAAGAGGTATCGAAATGACAAAGAAGATCAGTTCCATAAACTCGGCGCTTGTGCCGATCGGGCTTAGCTCCGATGGCAGGCACGCGATCGCGCTGGCAGACAGGATCGCTCAAACGGTGACATTGGTGGGCATCATCCCGATAGAGGCGGGGAAGTCTGTAAGCACAGGCACGTTGACCGCAAGAAAGATGCGTAAAAAACTGCTCTCGCTGAGCAACACAAACTTTCGTTTCAAATCGATGGTCATCGTTTCCACAGCGCCGTGGGACGACTTGAAAAACGTTATTCACGATGAGGAACCCGATATTCTGGTCGTGGAATGGAGAAATGGAAAAACAGCCTGGGGCCGGCCGATCTCGGATGTTTTGACCAACCCCATCTGCGATACTGCGGTCATCCGCGGGAAAATGCCTGAATCCATAGACAGGCTGTTGGTGGGTATGCGCGGCGGGCCGTATGCCGACCTGGCGTTACAACTCGGCTTGAACCTGCAATCAAAAGAACGGGATGTTTTGCACATTCAGATTAGCGGCTCGGAACAGGACCCCTTTTTCAACGGCATCAGCACCATCATTAAACAATTCCCAAACACCGATCTGCTATCGATCATAACGGATGACGCATTGCGAACCATCCTCACTCAGTCGAGAGAATACGATGTCGTGGTACTGGGCGCAACTGCAAGCCGGGCAACCGGAATTTCGATTATGGGCCCGGTGGCAGAGAAATTGCTCCACGATTCACAAACCACCACGATCATCGTCAAATCGCCTCGCATGATGTCCGAAGCCATGTTCGATGAAAGCGCAGGGACCGCAGCGATCTCCGTCATTGTGGACAAATGGTTCGCAGAGAACACCTTTCATTCGAACGAGTTTTCCAAACTTGAAGACCTGATGGCATTGAAGGAACAGCAAGGTTCCAGCATCAGCCTGGCCCTGCCCTCGTTGAACGAAGAGGAAACGGTCGGCAAGGTGCTGGATACCATCCAAAAGGCATTGATGAAAGACTACCCGCTGCTGGACGAGATCGTACTGATCGATTCCAACTCCACCGACCGTACACGACAGATCGCGAAGGAATATGATGTGCCCGTGTACATTCATCAGCATCTGCTCCCCGATTTGAAGCCGCGGATCGGTAAAGGCGAGGCGCTGTGGAAAAGCCTGCTGGTCACCAAAGGCGATATCATCGCCTGGATCGATACCGACATCGTCAATATACATCCACGATTCGTGTACGGCATCATCGGTCCGCTTTTGCTGAACCGTAATATTCAGCTTGTAAAAGGATATTACCGCCGTCCATTGAAGGTTGGAGACAAGGTGCAGGCGGGCGGCGGGGGGCGCGTCACCGAATTGACCGCCCGTCCGCTGCTTAACCTTTTCTTCCCTGAACTCTCAGGGATCATACAGCCGCTGTCGGGGGAATATGCGGGCCGCCGCGAGGCACTGGAAAGAGTTCCCTTCTTCTCCGGCTACGGCGTGGAAACGGGACTGCTGATCGACATCTTCGAACAATTCGGGCTGCATGCCCTGGCACAAGTGGACTTGAAAGAACGCATCCATCACAACCAGGAGCTTGAAGCCCTGGGCAAGATGTCTTTTGCCATCATCCAGGCCGTTCTCCGCAAACTCGAACTGCGTTTCGAACGCTCGTTCATTGAAGAGATCAACAAGACCATGAAATTGATCAAGTTTTCGAGGGGCAGTTATTCCCTTGAAGTGGAGGAGGTTGCCGAACGCGAACGTCCACCCATGATCACCCTCCCAGCCTATCAGGAGCGCCTTAAGAAATGACACAGTTCTGCCTCGTCCGCCACGGACAAACCGATTGGAATCTCGAAGGAAGGTATCAGGGGCAAAGCGACGTGCCGATTAATAACAAAGGCATCGAGCAGGCGGAATCACTGATCGAAAAACTCAAGGATCAAAACTTTTCTGCCATCTATGTCAGTGATCTTAAGCGCGCAAAACAAACGGCGGAACCCATCGCAAACATGCTTGGTCTTCCCATACAGGTCGAGCCACGTTTGCGTGAGATCAATCAGGGTGAATGGGAAGGGGTTTTGGTAGACGACATCAAGGCACGCTATGATGAAGTATGGTCGCAGCGAACGGTTGACCCTGCAAATGTGAGGCCGCCGGGTGGAGAGACCGTCCGTGAAGTGGCAACGCGTGTATATGCCGCGCTTGACGACATCTCCCGCCTCTTCCCTACGGGACGCGTGCTCATCGTTTTCCATGGTTTATCCATCGCGACAGCCATTTGCCGTGATCAGGGCATACCCGTGGGTCAGGCATATACGGTCATCCCTGATAATGTGCAGCCGGTATGGATGGAATGGAAAGCAGATTAGGAATACGCTGCGGACTCAACCAGGATCGATTCTGTCTGATAAACATCCTCCGCATGGATCAGATCAAATTGATCGTGCAGAATCAGCCGTTTGTTGGATAGAGCCGCCCAACCATTCCAATCTCATGACGACGTCTGATGGAAACAATTGGCGTGTATAATTTTCCACACGACAATTACCTGAGGAGCGTCAGACTATGAGACAAACTTTGTTCGAGC
>DATHRQ010000212.1:0-1777 GCA_035465095.1 Anaerolineales bacterium
TATGAATGTATCGAACCACCGAAGGCAGATTTTTCTCGCCAAAGGACAACACCCCATATTCGTCCTGCCAATAAAACTCAAAATCGGGCTTGACGACATGATTGACGAAATGCGAACTATTCCCTTTCACATCACCGATGAATTTCGCGGGCGCGATCTTAGGTGGAATGGAAACAGCGAGATGAACATGATCTTCCACCCCGCCGAGGGCGTGGACAAATCCGCCCAAACCTTGCGCCTTTGCTCCGATGACACGATAAAGTTCAGGTTCAAGCATAGAGTCGATCAAGGGGAGCCGATTCTTTGTGCCCCAAATAAAATGATAGTAAAGTTTCCAATATGGCATATTCGCTTATTCCCTAATAGCAAGCCGCCGAGAAATATTTTATTAGCGCATTGTTCGTCGTATCCGCTTCGCGAATGGAAGAAGTTCAAATTCTTCTCATATCAATATAGACAGTGATGTATTAGATATTATCAAGCGTCCCGGAGACCATGCTTCTTCTTTCAAGTACGCGGAACATGACGTACCCGATGGTGATGTACAACACCCCAAGCAGGAGTTCGACGCCCAGCAATGAGGAGACCGCCGCCCAGTCCCCGCCGCCGAGGGCGGCACGCGCAGCAGCAATGCCGCGCGTCATCGGCAGGCTGTAGGAGACGGCTTGCAATCCAACCGGCAGCGCCTGCACTGGGAAGTTGGCGCCCACCAGGATATACAGCGCCAGGCTCAACGTGGAGGTGATCATCCAGCCGTCGCGGTTGACCAGGGAGAGGCTGCCCATGATGAATCCCATTCCGCTGGCGGCGAACGTTGTGATCAGGATACAGAGCAGGACGAGAGAGAAGTTCGTGTCGGATACGTCCAGCTTGAAGATCCATATCGCGACCGGCAGCGCAATCGCAACAGTAAGGAAACTATCCAGGGTGTGATAGAAGGCGCGTCCCAGAAATAGAGGCGCACGCGGCGCGGGACTTCCCAAAAGGTAGGATAAGGCCCCAAAGGCTTTTTCGTTGGCCACCGTCATGGACACGCCGCCCAATCCATTGGTGGCAGGGATGAGCAGAATGTTACCGATCACAATATAAACCGGATCGGCCAGCCCAACGAAGCGCCCCATAAAGACGAAGAACACCATCGCAAAGAACGTAAAACCGAACTTGCTGACGAAATAACTGAAGGGCGTGCTCCAGGCAAACAGGGCGCGGTAGGCGACCCATGCCTGGATCAGATACAGGCGGATATAGCGTGAAATAACGCGCATCATATCGAACTGAACTCCCCGCTTACGCGGATCTGGTCGTGGACTTTGTCTTCAAACAAACGCGTCACCAGCCAGAAGATCAGGGAGATCAGAAGCGACAGCCCCCATCGAACGGCATAAAAATTCAAGTCGCCGGAACCGGCCAGGGCCGCATCCATGGCTTCCAATCCCCAGCGGATCGGGAAGATGGCTGAAATGGACTGCATCCAACCCGGCAGGATTTGGATCGGATACATGAACCCGCACAGGATGGCGACGGGCATCTCGGTGAATTCCACAAAGGATGTGGAGAGCCGCGACCAAACCAAAAAGTTTGCCAGGAATATGCCCAGCGACCACATCCCCAACAAGACTAAGAGGAAGGAAATAACCGCTGGGAGAATTTTTGCATTCGCGAAGGAATAATCAAAGACCACGACAGCCGCAATAACGGCCACGGACATGCTGAACAAGCCTGCCAAAACATTGGTCATCGTGCGGATCGCCTCGACAGCACCGAGTGAGGTTGGGCT
>DATHRQ010000213.1:0-10190 GCA_035465095.1 Anaerolineales bacterium
TCAAGGGACATCTCCCCGAGGGCGACGGCCCTGCGATGGCGTTATTGCTCGTGGAAATGATCGCTGAATCAGGCAAGACGCTGCACACTTTGGTGAACGAGCTTCTCGCTGACGTCGGCCCGGCCCATTATCAGCGCACCGACCTGCGTTTGAGCCGTCCGGTGGCCAAGGCTGAGATGACCGAATTTTTGACGAAGCAGGCTCCGGCTGAGATCGGAGGCGAGAAGGTGTCCGAGATCGGTACACGCGACGGCGTCAAATACATCATGGCCGACGATTCGTGGCTGTTGATCCGCCCGTCTGGAACAGAACCCGTGCTGCGCGTGTATGCCGAGGGAAGAACGCCGAAAATGGTCAAATCGCTTTTGGAGTTCGGCGAACAGGTTGCCAAAAATGTTGTCTAGTTAACGCAAGAAATCGGACATGCTTTTATCAACCGCGCTGGACGCGTTATACGAAAAAGTGAATGGGCTGGGAAAACGAAAATCCTGGTTCCTGCTTTTGGTCGCAGTGTTCATCTTTATAACTCTGATCAACGGCGTAGACATCGTCCCCGAAGAATCCTATCAAAGGTTATCGCAAAACCCCTTTACCACCCGCACGGATATCCATTTCAACAATTACTGGCAGGAATCGCTTCTCCTGCCGCTGCTTGCTTATTATCTTGGCCTGACCGGCACCATAACGTTCAACATATTGGCCTTTGCAATGATCGCTGGCGCATTAGTACTGTTTGCCTTGCTGGCCCATCGTCATTGGGGCTCCACACTGGCATTGATATCCACCGCCCTCCTGATAACAGGTCCTTTGACGACAATACTGCTTTCGTGGCTGGGAACGCCAGACGGAGCAACCTTTGCGCTGACCGTTCCCTTTCTGTTCGTCAATTCAGGCCCCCTGATATTTCTGCTTGCGCTGCTAGGCACGGCAAATCATCCCGCCTTCATCATTGCCAGCCTGGAGATTCTGGTCTTACGCTGGGCGATGCGCGACGGAATACGCATCAAACATTTGATCCTTGCCTCGCTTGGCATCATCCTTGGTTACGGCGCTGTAAGACTCTTTCTATATTCCTACGGCATCGAGGTCGTGTCGCGATTCGATTTCATGCAGTTAAAAAGCGTCAGCGAGTGGGCCGGCATGAACCTGATAAATTTACCCGCCACACTTTTCTCTCTCTTCAACATTCACTGGCTGATTCTTCCCGTTTCCCTACTCATGTTTTTGAACCAGGACAGACGTTTCTTCTCCCTTGCTCTCTCGATGCTGCTCTTAAATTATGCGATCGTTTTCTTCACCTTGGACACGACACGCATCTTTATCCTGACCTCCTGGGGGGTATTATTTGCATCCATTTTTCATTCCTACAGACTTGCTGAATCGGAGAGCCAGAAAAAACAATATATACAGGCTTTGATAGTGATCGGCATAACATCCTTTTTCACTCTGCGATATTTCTCCTGGGTGGGAGAGATCCACACGTCACCGTTTTTCAAGACAGTCAGTCAGTTGCTTAAATAGAATTTCGTGCCAATAAAAAAGACCCCGGCTGAAAATCCCGGGGTCTTTTGGTGTTCATCAACAAAACTATCTCGATGGCGCTGCTCTTAACCGTCTCACGAGGAAGATCACGACGACAAGCACGATCGCCAGTGCAAACATGCCAGGAATACCGACATCGTCCGCGAAGCCTGTATTCGGCAGGGCCGTGGACGTGGCCACAATGGTCTCCGTGGAGGCCGCTATTTGCGTAAATGCTGCGCCTACGGTGGCCGTGGCAGGATTCGGCGTCTCGGTCATGGTAATCGTCGCTTCGGCAATGACAGGCGTATCGGTCGGTTCGACCGTAAACGTCACCGCGGCGGTCTGGGTCTGTGCTACCACAACTGCAGTCTGTGTCAGCGCGGCCTGAACCGTCGCCTCCTGTATGGTTGCCTGGGCCTGCGCAGTCACTTCGGTATTCTGGCCTGTATTGAAGTTGAAAATCACGTACGCTCCAACACAAAGCAGCGCAAGCAGGACAAGCAGCCCCAACCCGCCCGCAATCATCAGAAACGTACGGTTGTTGGCTTCTTCCGGTGAATCAAGATCATCATCGAAGGTATCGTCATAATCATCGTAATTGTCCATTGCCATTGTCCACTCTCCTCTTCAAAATACAGTTGAGTTATTATCCCACAACTTCTTGATTACGCCAAAACTTTATAAGAACCATCCTCTACCCTACAATTTCAAGATTTACCAAAGGCACAAGCAGAGTAGTGTCGTTTTCCAATTTCACTTCAGCCGCAGGCGCGCGCAGTCCGCTGGGAAGTTTGCTAAGCCCGCCGGGCAGATCGACGATCGAACCGATCATCCCAACGTGCGGAGAACGACGCATCCGTACCTGCCGTCCCACAGCAAATTCCTCGTAATCATTTGGCTCCTGCGGTTCGGCCTGCACCGGTAAAGGGATGATCGCTTCGGGACGGGCAATACTGTAGCGGTCAAAATGCTCGGCATTTACGGTCACTTCGCGCTTGTCATTGGTCGTCAACAATTGAAAGGCAGCCGAATTCATCGGCATGCTGCCAAACCCATCCAACACAAGGATGGGGTAACGCATCTGCATGGCAGGCTGGATCAGACCAGGGTCCAGGCTCGAAACGATCAAACCGCGCACGGGCATTTCTGCGGCGATCTCCAGGGTCTCCAGGTCGCGTATATGTCCGCCGAGGATCACCGATCCGCGCAGGCTGACGTCCAACAGGTCGGAAGTCAAGATGTCATCTTCCTTCTCGATCTTTTTTACCATCAAGCCGTGATCTATGCGACCGTTCCCCCAAGTACCCTGAATAAGGGCTCCGGCCGTACGGATGACCACCCCGCGCTCAGCGATCACCTTGGTTACAACGCCCGGCAGGCCCGCCTTCAATTGGATGCGGGTATCGCCCACTTCCATCAACACCTGTCCGCCTCCGGAGACCATGACGCGACCGGCCCTCGGCGCACGGATGGCGCGCTTGAGCAGGCCGGTGCTCTCCGCAATCAAACCGTCTTCTGGAACACGATCGCCTTCGCCAACTATGATCACTTTATCGGCATCGCGGACAGAAACACCGAACGTACGCGCCACATCCAAAAGAACATGTTCGCGGGCAAACGTGGCTTCGGCGATCACGTCCGTTGGGCTGACTTTTTGATCCACACTTACATTCACCTTCCCAGCCAGGGGAAGCGTGCGTTCACGGACGATGGTTGTAAGCGGCAGGATATGCAATACAGGCGCTAACATTTAACCTCCCACCGTGTAATACCACTTCTTGATGATTTCACGTCTTCGAACAGGGTCAGACGGGAACTGTAACGGACGTCCGCGTGCATCGATGACAACACCCATCGCGCCTCCCGTGACGGTTATGCCTCCGCTTCTTCCCGCACCCAAGCCTGCATTTGCACGATTGAGCGGCTGCAGGCTGAGACGGGCGCTTTGCCCGCTCGGCAGGGGCAGAACCTCCAGCCCGCCAAACTTCACATCCACACGGGCGTCCGTGCCGTCGCTGTATGTCAGTCTGGCCCGCAAGACGGGTTGGCCGTAATTGGCAGAGGCCACCACCGACACAACGGTACCCAGCCCGGTAAACGCGCCTGAATCGATCACCTGCACCGGCAGGTAATGATTACGCGTGGCGGCAACGCCCAGCAGGGGCAACAGATTATTCTGGTCGACCAGAATCGGCAGGATGCCGACTGGCTGGATTGCATCCAACAACATCAACAAACTCTGTCCCAGCGAAATGCCGTCGCTCACTACGCCGCCGCCTGCAATGATCAGATCCAACGGACGCATGGTTTCATTCCTGGCGTGTTTGCCGCCCGGGAATTCCCTTTGCGCAGCACGGACAGCAAGATAAAGAACCTGGCGTGAGATCGCCTGGGCTATGGCATGTTCCTCAACCGTCGCCGGGAGTGTGCCGGGATACAACGATTTCTGGAACAAATACTCGCGGATGTCCTTTGGAGGAATATCCAGAGGCAGCCAGCGCATAATGTCATCGAGCTCGGTATGACTTAACAAACCAGCCAGATTCTCCCCCAGCCCAAACTGCGGAAATGTTTTCAAGACCACGTCTCCGGCGAAGCCTGCGGCCACCGAAGTTGCCGACGCGCCTATATTCACACTTAACAACCCGCGCGTGGATTCGTACAACTGACTCAAAAAACGGATCATACGCCCCTGCGCGTACGCGGTGGGAAGAGTCGTTCCGCCTGTCCACAGGTTCAGTTCTTCAACGCCTTTTAGCTGCTTTTGGCGAAGTTCGGTTACAACGGATGCAAGGTCATTGCTGGCAGGGCCCAGCGATTCCGTTTCAAGCGATGGTCTCACATTGTGACCGATCACCAGTTTTCCTGCATGGCCGCCCAACAGTTCCTGTACATCACCGGCGAGTTTTTCATTGCCAACATAAAGCACCGTGGGGCGTTTTTCCATCGGCATCAGATAACAAGCCAGGCCGACCGCCTCGATGATCTTAAGCATCGAGCGTGAGGCTCCGCCGTCCGTTCCACCGGCCAGGATCACGAGGTCCGGCCTGGAGCGGACAAGGGCGTCCAACTGGTTATCAGGCCGGCGGTGGTCGGACAGATCAAGGACATCCACAACGCGGGCATACGTTGATTCGGCCAGATTGCGCGCACTCTCGACTGAGATGTCGGGAAGCAACCCCACAACGACCGTCCTCACGATCGGCCCAGCCGAGACCGCAGCGACGACGGCATCCACACCGCTGCCGTCGGGTTGCGAGGGAGCGATCAGGTTGTTATCTCCTCCGAGCAGGGAACTGCCGGTGATGTTCTGCAAATTTTTGACAGCCTCGCGCACGCCCAGGCCAATATCCCTGAATGGCGCCTCAGCCGTGGAGGGGGCCTGTCCCGACGCAACGAACCGATACTGCCCTTCAACCACGTCGAACAACACGGCGCGTGTCACCGCGGTGCCGACTTCTATTGCCAGTATTGATTCATTTTGGACCAATGATGTTGGCATATGCTCTTAACCCAAAAACGATTTCACAAAGTTGATGACCGAGCTCAATCGCTCGATCATGGCGGTCAAGGCTGTCATATACACGCCGGCAAACAATACACCCAAGGTAATGGCGATAAATATGCGGCCCAAAAATGCCAGCAATTCAATAATGGCATTCCGTTTGACCGAGCCGTCGGGTGTGCGTTTGGCGCCGAACTGGAAATAGACCAAAGTCAGCACAGTGCCCGCCATCATGACAAATCCTTCCAGAAGACCGTAGAACGCATCTGTGCTGCTTGCCGCCGCACGGAAGTTCAAGCCCTCCATAGAAGCCTGCGCTTGGGGTATCAGTGTGCCGATCAACGTCCCGCCGATGGCTGTTGCAGCGCCCACTCCGACCAAAACGGCCATGGCAAAATTTCCGATCCACGAGAAACGCGGTAAAAATTTCGTGAGCAGCGATACGGACAGGATGAAGGGAACGATCATCAAAAGCAATTGAGAGGGATCGATCAGCCGTTCAAACAACCTGGGGATCAAAACATTATGCCAGACTATGGTCGCTGCATACCCCGAGGCAGAACCAATGAAAAGATAAACTGCAAAACGGAACAAGGGGTTATCGCCGATCAGATAACTAAAGATCATCAGAGTAAGAATAAGGCCAATAAATGCGGAGAGCACTTCAATGGGCATGAGCTTTATCCCTGCTCCGCTTCTGCACGCCGTTCGCGGACACCCGTGAAAATATTCCAGAGACTCCCCAATATGATCGAAAGGACGGCGATCATCAAACCAACACCGAACGAATCCCAGTACGCGCGTGCAATGCCGGGGCGCGACTGATTTACAAACTCATATTTTGCCGCATCGGACAACCCATTGATTAGCAAATTCGCCTGTCCGGATGAAACATACGGTTCGAGCAAGGGGCCGGCCTGTGCACTCGAGATAACCACCAAAGGTTTGGATGCGATCTCCGGCTGCGCCTGTTTCGCGATTTCCAGCTGCTCGACCCACACACGACCAGAATCGGCATTATCCGTCATGAGAATGACAGCTTCAAAGCCGGAGAATGAATTTACATTTGCAAGCGATAAGGCCTCAGGTTTTATCGAAACGGGATCGTTAATAAATCCGAGTACGCCCGTCGAACCTCCGGGCAGGAAACCGGCGTTGAAGTACTGAACGCCGGGTTGATATCCAAGGCCGCCCGACTCCAGCGGACTGCTTATATTCGTATTTGCCATCAAATGCTCAGCCATCGCTGATCCATTTGGCGACATCGAAAGGAAGGTAAATGTTGATTGTCGCGATAATGCCAGTTGATCCAACACCGGGCCGGCCGCTGCCGCAAGTTCGCCTGCGACAGCAGGTTGATAATCCACTACAAGTAGGACGGGTGAACCTTCCGGGACCGCGCCGATCAGGTCCGATAATTGGCTGACTCGCCCGGGAGCCACAATGCTGAAACTCTGAGAGCCGATTCCGATCACTAGGCTGAGTACAATAACAAAAATGGCAGAAAGTATCCAGCGCAGCATCCGCTGGGAGGCTATTTCGGCATGAGGAGCCGCAGCAGGAGCAGCCGATTCGCTGGCAATGATCTGTTCGATCAGCTCGGCACCTGCCTGCTGTTCGTCAGTGACCTGAAGCTTCATGGAAAATGCCTTGGGGCGCAGTGACGAGCCGATCGGAGCCGATGGAATGACTCCACTAAACCCGGCCAGCGGCCCTTCGCTCTCAGTTTCCTGCTCGTCGTACTCGACGGTGGAAGTGCCTGCAATGGCTGAATCCACGGGACGCATGTCCTGCACCCATGATGGCAGGTCCACCGGCGACAGGGATTCGTCGCCTGCCGCGCTCAGGTCAGCGGATACAGATTCAGACTGCTCAATGCCTCCACCCTCCTGGGATACTTCCGGTATGTCAATGTCGAACATGGCATCGAGGTCCTGCTGGGACGTGGATGATGAGTCGTCGAAGGGAAGGTCAAGGCTTGTTGCCTCGGAAGCAGGTTCACTCACGGACAAATCGCTGGCTTCATCCGAATGGAGGTCGAATATCTCCTGCACTTCGTCTGTGGCTTCGGCTTCCGTTTCTTTTTCAGACTCCATATCTGTGAACCAATCCATCGAGAGATCGCCGGGGGCGGGCATCGATGGTTCCTCCATGGCGCTCTTGAGCCAATCAGGCGTGGAATCCTGGCCGGCGGTCTCATCAAGAGGCGCGGTGTGCGCAGGTGTATATTCAACGGAGGGCGTTTCTGGTTCCAGGCTGCCCGGTTCTTCTCCCAGATTCTTCATCCAGTCCAGGTCATCATCAGATGATGCTGTTTCTGACAGGGCAGGCTCCTCAGTTTCCGAAGCCGGAGTATCACCCAAAATCTCCATCCAACTTAGATCTTCTTCCGATGATTCTGGCTGGTCCAATGTGGCAGGTTCTTCCTGAGCCGATGCCGAAGGATCGCCGAGATCTTTCAGCCAATCCAGATCCTCCTGTGCGGATTCGGTCTGCGCAGGTCTCGATTCTTCATCCGTTGGAGGCGGGGTATCGCCAAGATTCTTCATCCAATCCAGATCTTCTTCCGACGATTCTGGCTGGGGTAATGCGGCAGGATCTTCCTGAGCCGATGCCGAGGGTTCGCCGAGGTCTTTCAGCCAATCCAGATCCTCCTGTGCGGATTCAGTCTGCGCAAGTGCGGATTCTTCTTCCGTTGGAGGCGGAGTGCCGCCGAGATTATCCAGCCAATCCAGATCTTCTTCTGAAGACTCGGCCTCCGCAGGGACAGGCTCGTCTGCAGCAGGCGTTGGCGTGCCGCCAAGGTTGTTGAGCCAGCTTAGATCATCATCGGAAGATTCAGATTGTGCCGGTGTTTCAGCAGCAGACGCTCGCACGCCGCCCAGATTATCCAACCAGCTTAAATCTTCGTCCGAGGATTCCGGTTGGGCAGCAGGGATATCAAATGCGGTCTCTTTTTCCGAAGCTGGAACTTCATCTGCCTGCCTGGAAGAGGCCTCAAGGTCGTGCAGCCAACTTAAGTCCTCAGATTCCTGCTCTGCGGGTGTTTCGTCTTTTAGCGGCTCGGTTACACCCAGTTCATCCGTCGAACTGCCATCTTCGGCATCAGATGAAAACTCACCAAATGAAACCGGCTCACTCGATTCAGCCGTTGACTGCGAAAGCCAGTCAGCCAATTCATCTGTCTGGCCGGCCTCCTGAGATTCCGTGTCGTCCGTGAGCGGCGTAGTATCCATCTGGGCAGTCTCATCTGCCTGTGTATCTGATGGCTCAGGTTCTTTAATTTGCGAAAATTGGGCAAAGAAATCGGATGTTTCCTCTTTTTCCTCATCGTCCGAGTCAGAAAGCAGGACAGATTTTTCATCATCCAGCGGATTGATACTGGCAAGCCAATCCGGGACTTCGTCTTCCTCCGAATCGTCCTGTGAGGCCAACCCTGCCAACAAATCAACCGGTTCAACGCTGCGGATCTTCGGCTTGGTTTCCGGACTAAATGTTTCGTCCTCTTCTGTATCCCTGCTCTGTTGGCGGACATCCTGAAGCCACTCAGGCAGGATCGGTTCCAATTCATCGGTATCTTTTTCCGAGGGGAGTTCTCCCGTTTGGATCGTGGATTCAGATTTCAAAGGCGATTGACAGAATTGACAAGTGTCAAAAAAATCGGGGTTGTTTTCACCACAATTCGAACAACGGATTTCAGCCATTAATTACCCCCATACGGACGGTCGACCCCAAACAAGACACGCAGGCCGGTGAGCAGGGTGCCGAGCGCGACACCGATCAACAGGCCGCGCGCGCCGCCGCGTGAGAACATACCGACGAAGAAAGTAATTAATTGATCCAACGGAAAAGGGCCAAAGGGTGTCGGCA
The DNA here is from genome assembly GCA_035465095.1 of Anaerolineales bacterium. Classification (GTDB taxonomy): domain Bacteria; phylum Chloroflexota; class Anaerolineae; order Anaerolineales; family Villigracilaceae; genus Defluviilinea. The sequence continues at coordinate 8,900 of DATHRQ010000213.1, forward strand.
TGATGGCAAGCATGAAAAGTACTGCTGAAATCAAAAAGATAACGCTTATCACGTCTGTGCGGCGGCGGAGCAGGCGAATGCTGGCATACACCAACGTCACAGCAAGGATCGCCAGCAATGAAGCCTCAACGGGAATGATGATCGCATTCACCACAGCCTGCATGGAAATATGTTCCGGACCAAAGACAAGTCCCAGACCAAATGTGAAAATCAGTGAAATCACGAGGAGCGCCCCATACAAACCGTTCCTATCACGGGTGCGCACCTTCTCCATTTGAACAAAGACCAGGTTGGCGACGCCGACCAGAACAGCCATACCTGCAATGATGACCGCCCAGTCGACCAGCAGGTCTCTCAATCCTGAAAGTTGCTCAGGGAAGAAATATCCAAACAAAACGATCAAGCCGGAGGCAATCGCAAGAACTGCGGTAACGATTCTCATTAGAAACCGATCCCCAGGAATTTAGCCAGCGCTCCGCCTAGGATTGCCAGGATGAGGAGCCAGCGCAGCACATCCTGTACCTGCAAACTGGCTTCATGTGACGCACCTGCACCGACATAAGCGCCCGCCGCGAATAGTTCCTCCCCGATCAAAGGATCTTGGGAAGCAGCATAGAGAACGGACTGCGCCGACAGATTGTCGCTTGCGGCGATCAGGTCGATATCCTCCCGATCGGCGGATTCGACCAAAAGAGCGGATTCTGCACCGAGGTCACCGATGACGACATTCGTCGAAATGTTCTCATCGCGCATGATGGGAATCGTCCCTGCGGCAAAGGAAAACGGGGTCAGACCCGTCAAACGTCCGGTCGTGAAGCGGTATTGTTCCTCTGCACCGGCAGCACGGTAGCCGGATTGCAGCGTATCCTGTGAAAGGATCGCCAGCGAGGCATCCCCGGACGTGACGATGGGAGGATTGTCGCTCAACGATGTGCGCTCTGAAAGTCGACGGATCATCGCCAGTCCTGCCAAGGCCGAACCGCCGCGTTGTGTGAAGAGATTGCCGCGCCCAATGGAAATATGCAGGCGTGTGCCGTCTTCTACGGCGTGACCAACAGCACGATTTAGGCGTTTGTAGGCTTCGATATCGCGAAAGACGCCTGGCGACCTGCGGCGCAGCAACGTAAAAGCCAAAAGAAGGATCGCTGCAAAGGCAAAAATGCCAAGCGCGGTCATGGCAACGGTCATTGCTTTTCCCCGCCACGCAGGAATTGAGCAAAGGCTCGGGTTTCATCTTCGTTTTCAAGCATGTGAGCAACCGCTCCCATTTTTTTCCCACCTACAAACGGCT
>DATHRQ010000214.1:0-3202 GCA_035465095.1 Anaerolineales bacterium
TCATCGGAAAGTCTTCCAACCAGATCGGGGATGGCCATCATGCTCCCCATGCGCCCAAGCATTTCGGCAGCAAGTCGTCGGGTTTCCGGGCGTGGATCCTGCATGGTCTTGAGGATCACCTGCAGGGCAGCCGGGTCGTCCTTGTATCCCGTGAAGGATTCGTCCTCATCGCTAAACACCTCGATGCGACCTGCGCGCAACGCATCCAAAAGCGCATCACCGTAGGCGGAACGCATCCGTAGTGTCATCGCCACGGTAACCAAAGCAACGAACGCCCCCAAAAGAAGGATTTCCTGCGTGCCAATCACCTGTCGACTCAAAATGATCAGCAAACCTGAAAGTACGACCCCGATCTGCGCGGGGACGCCGTTATTGAAGGCCAGCACCTGACCGCGCCGTTCAGGTGGCACAACGTTGAACAAGGCCGTCCATGCCGTGCCTGCCAGCCCCCCCAAAACGACCAGTTGACCAAATTTCGCACCGACCGCTCCCCAAAAATTGAAACTAAAAAAGAAGATCGCAAATGCAATGACATAGGTGATCGGCATGATCAAGACACTATTGACGATTCCCAGTCGCGTATACAAACGATTGGCCAGCAGCAACGACACAAGGAACGTAACCGCCGTGGTGACGCTCGTGAACAAACCCTTGAAACCTGCCAGGCCTTCGGCATCGTTTGCGTAAGCAGCTGAAATTCTCTCGCTGAAAGGGAAATCGACCGTAAAGAACAAGACCGAATAGAGTATGGATGAGATCGCGATCAAACGAAACAACTGGGAATTTCGCACAAAATCGTAGCCGGCGCGCACATCGTTGATCAGGCTGAACGGGACATCGATATCGGCTTTCGGCTTGAAGTACGCGCCCGCGATCTTGCGGACCAATACAAAAGCGATTCCCAGCAGGATCGCATAAAACAGGATCAAGCCTTCCGCGCCGGTCAAGGCTGCGATGGTGCCCGTCAGAAGATTCCCAGCCACGCTGCCCAATATCCCCATGCTGGTGAACAACGGAAATAACCTCTTTGCCTGACGCGCATCGCACACCTCGCCGGCCGTTGTCCAAACGAGTGTTCCCAGGACAACTGCCATCCCATAGGTGGTCAGCCACAACACCGGATACGATAAAGGCTGTTTAAACAGGACAATGGCAATCCATTCAAGACCAAATAAGACCGCGGCCCCAGCCAGCAGGTTGATCACAACACGCGCATTTTGAAAACGACTCAGACTGGCCGAAAAGGCCATCGACGCGATAAATACCACCCCGCCCAGCCCCATATACATAAACGGCAGAAAATCAACGTCTATACTCGACAGGAACAAGGCGAAGGCTGCATTTTCCCCAATTCCCTGGCCGGCCTGTATGCATAAAAAAAGCAGGGCGACCATCCCGGCCATGCGGGTCTCTTCCGGACGTATCTTTAAAAATGTGATCAATCGGTCTTTGAGCATAAGGGCTGGCACAGATTCTAGCACAAGAACGCCCGTCACCAGCACGCACAGCGGGGATATAATATGCGCATGACTCGTAAGGATATATTTAAAAAACATATCGCCATCCCGCAGGATCACGGCTCGTGGGTCTTCATCCTCAGCCCATTGCTGATCGGTGTTTTCGCAGGTAGATCGTTCACCTACGCAACCTTCAATCTGATCGTGGCCGCCATGGCAGCCTTCATGCTCAGACAGCCGGCAACCGCACTGATAAAGATACTCTCCAAACGCCGCGGTAAAACCAATCTCCGAGCAGTCGTCTTCTGGATGTCGACCTATGGCCTGATCGCCCTTTTGGCATTGACAGCCCTTGTACTGGAGGGTTTCGGGTTTGTGATCTATCTGGCAGTGCCCGGCATATCGGTCTTCGCATGGCATTTGTGGCTGGTCAGCAAACGAGAGGAGCGCAGGCAGGTCAACGTGGAGATCATTGCCACGGGCGTGTTGTCGCTTTCGGCGCCGGCCGCGTATTGGGTGGGCATCGGCGAATACGATCCGTACGGCTGGTGGCTTTGGGCACTCGTCTGGTTCCAGACCGCGGCCAGCATCGTCTATGCGTACCTAAGACTTTCGCAGCGGGAACAGGCGAAGGGTCCAGATAGAAGCGGACAATGGAAAATGGGATGGCGCGCCGCGTTATACACAACCTTCAACCTCGCTTCTGTCTTAACCTTGGGCCTGCTTGCCGTTCTCCCGCGCCTGCTCTTCATCCCATACTTGGTACAATGGCTCGAAACGATGTGGGGCATCACGCATCCCGCCGTCGGATGGAAACCCACGCGCATCGGCGTAAGGCAACTGATCGTCAGCACCATCTGGACTGTGCTGTTCATTATTTTCTGGAGGTAACGTTGGACGAACTCAAATGGGAACGGCTGACCGAAGTGCAGGGACGATACAATGCAGATCTGCTAAAAAGTTATTTTGAAGCCAGCGGAATAGAGGTTGAGTTGTTTCAGGAAGCAGTTTCGCATCTAACCCACCCAACCACTTTCGCCCCCGTTGAAATTTTCGTTTCAAAGGAACAAGCAGGTGCCGCGCGCAAACTTCTCGAAGAATATAACAAGGCAATGGAGCAAAAATGAATTTCGATCTTACCGAAGAACAAAAATTTTGGCAGAAAACCGTCCACGAATTTGTCGCAAAGGAAGTGGAACCCAAAGCCCACGAAGTGGATGTGACGGGCGAGTTCAATTGGGTAGCCACGAAGAAGATGGGGCCGCTCGGGATGCTGGGACTGAACATCCCCGAGAAGTATGGCGGCTCAGGTGTGGACTCGATCAGCGCAGCGATTGCCATCGAAGAACTCGGCTGGGGATGCGGCTCGACCGCGCTCGCCATCGCCGCCCATAACGGACTCGGCACAACACCCATCGTGCTATTTGGCAGCGAGGAACTCAAAAAGAAATGGCTTCCTCTGGTGGCAAGCGGGGAAAATAAATTAGGGGCGCTGGCGTTGACAGAGCCGGGAGCAGGTTCCGACTTGCAGGGAGGCGTGACAACGAAAGCCGTCAGGGACGGTAACGAATGGGTCATCAATGGAACAAAGATGTGGTGCACGAACGCCTCCATCGCGGAATACATCATCACACTAGTCCGCACGGATCCGGAGGGCGGCTCGCGTTCGTTGAGTCAGATCCTGGTGCCGACGGACACCCCGGGGCTGACGATCGGGCCCGCCGAGAAGAAGATGGGCTTGCGCG
>DATHRQ010000215.1:0-9323 GCA_035465095.1 Anaerolineales bacterium
TAGGGACAGGTTTGAGACCTGTCCCTACTCACTATTCACGGAATATCCTCACGTGCCTGCGCGGTTCCTTGCCATACGAGTGACTGACCAACTCCGCGCCACGCGCCATTTCGTGCTGTAATCGCCGCACGAGCGACGGGCCCGGCGGCAGGTCCACCCAGCGTTCGCCGTTAAGTACGGCGGCAATCGCCTGCTGCGTTTCACCGCGGATGTCCTCCAGGTTATCGCGAGGAGATTGTGGCGCACTCAGGTTAAACAGGTCGCCCAGAAACTGCTCCACCTGTGCCACGGTATTCGCGCGCAGCACATAAATGGGCATGCCGCGTCCCTCGGCTTCGATGACCGGCTGCTGGCGTTTACGATAGTACGTGCGCAGGGTCACCAGCGCATCGGCGTCGTCCACGTCACGCACAAAGATGGCCGGCACGCCCATCCGTTTGGCAGCCTGCTGCAATCGGTTGCGCGCCACACCATACGGATAGACCCGTATGGGCTGCAGCGACGTGCCCACGGACGGGATGGGTCTGGAAGCAGGAAACTGTTCCTCGGATCCCGAATCAGGCTGACGTGCCGTGGCGCGTGTACGCGCCATTTTCGTCTCCTTCGCATCCACCCGCGACGAGGACACTGGTTTGGCCTTTTCGATCTTTATCTTGCCCTTTTCGTTGCGCGTCCGCACTTCCGGCGCAAGCGGATACCCGCGCAGGAGCGCATCCACGGAAGCCATGATATCGAGATGGACCGTGAATCGATCGCGGTTTTGGATCTCGATCAGCACATCGAACGTGGGCGGAGCGCGTCTCTCGAGAACCGTTTTCTGGGTGCCGCGTCGACGGGCTTCCTCGTCTGACAATGTGACCGCTTCTATGCCGCCGACAAGGTCGCTGAGGGTCGGGTTGAGCAGCAGGTTATCGAGCGTCTGACCGTGCGCCGTACCGATCAACTGCACACCGCGTTCTGCAATGGTGCGCGCAGCCAGAGCCTCGAGTTCACGCCCGATCTCGTCGATGACGATGACCTCGGGGTTGTGATTCTCGACAGCCTCGATCATCACTTCGTGCTGCAGGGTCGGTACCTTGACCTGCATGCGGCGCGCCCTGCCCACGGCGGGATGCGGCACATCGCCGTCCCCGCCGATCTCATTGGACGTATCCACGATCACCACGCGTTTGTTCTCCGCAAGGATGCGCGCGGCTTCACGCAGGAGCGTGGTCTTACCCACACCAGGACGACCGAGAATGAGCACAGATTTGCCTGATTCGATCATGTCCTGAATGATATCGACCGTGCCATAGACGGCCCGACCAACACGCAGGGTCAGGCCTACCACCGCGCCGCGTCTGTTGCGGATGGCGGAGATGCGGTGCAGCGTCCGTTCGATGCCCGCGCGGTTATCCGCGTCGAACTCGCCCGTGCGTTCGTCCACGTAATCCAGTTCATCACGTGTGATCTCAGTATCGCGCAGGTTGACTTCACTGTCCACAAAGCGGACAGTGGGGACACGTCCCAAATCCAATATGATCTCGAGCAGGTTCTCGCTGTCGTTGGCCTTCTCCACCGCGTGGCGGATATCGAGCGGCAGGACATCGAGAAGCGCGTCGAGGTCGTCTGTTATTTGTTGTTGTTTTTTAGCCATGATTTTTATACGTCAGTGTCACGGTTCTGGTTCCATAGCGTGACAAGGAATAATGTAAGAATAGAAAGACGAAAAATTGCCTTGACTAGCGTTAGCGTATCGAAGGGGGGAATACTTGCGCCGCGAGGGTCGTCACGTCAGCGGCTTACGGGGGATTAGATCTGCTTCACCATTTTGGAGTTACCTCCTGTTCGTTGAGATTCAAGTACCATGTCTATTATACAAGAAACGGACTGTCCCCGCATTGGAATGTGATTGTAGAAAGATTACTTCTTCTCCACAATCTTGCTTACCCTGCTCGGCTGGACGCTCACGCCCGCAGGCTGGGCTTTCCGCGCAAGAGCCGCATCTTTCACCATATGGACCAGATGCTTGACCATCACCGCCTGTCGTTCCGCGGCTTTGGCGCCCAAATCCGCGAGAACAGGTTCCAGCCAAGCCTGATAGGAACGCACGCAAATATAGACAGGACGGTTGCGGCGGTCTGGCATGTTGCCGATCAGCGCTGAAAGTTTTTCGCTGACATTTGCCGCTTCGGGGTGAATGAGCGGCGTGAGGACGATTCCCTGCGAGCCGTGCGCCATGCTTACATAACACTTCTCGCCTTCGTTGCACATCCATCCGCCTGCGGCTTTTGGCTGCGGTTCTACGGGATGCAGCAATGGCGGCACGATCTGATGATACAGACTCTGCAGAGACGGTACATGGACAGACTTCACACGCGTCCAATTGGACTTTGAGATTGATCCCACGATTTTGGAAATATCCCACATCCGCTGCCAAGCATAAACGGAAAAGCCTGAATTGCGTAAGGAGATGAACGCGTTATTCGTTTCGTCCACTTCGGCGAGCACGTGGAAGGCACCCCACGCTCCTGCCTGTTCAGTAAGGTTATCAATCAGGGATGGAAGCTCAGGATGGTCTAATTGAGACGAAGGTGCAATATAGTAGAGTTTTGCGAATGTCTCGTCATGTACGTGTGTTATCCCGCCCAATACAGAACTTTCTTCGCCATTGGCAATGACCGAATAGACATGCTGCGAGGGATTGATATAGGAAAGCAACCCCACTGCTCCAAGCGGATTGCCGCGAGTCAATGCGCGCGTGGCATCCAGTCTTACCGCTTCATCGCGGAAGCCATATAAATACGGTAGATCAAAAATTGCAAGTGGGCGAATAGGCATACTTAAAATTATACGTTATCCCAGCCGACAATTCGCAATAGCATATAAAACTTTAATCTACGAGAGAAAGAAAATACTCATGGAATCGCGTGTCGTCTGTCAATTCGGGGTGAAAGGAGGTAGCCAGGAGATGGCCCTGTTGGGCGGCAACAATTCTCCCGTCTGGGATCGAGGCGAGAATCGTTGCATTCCCGCCCACTGACTCAATGATCGGCGCACGGATGAAGACTGCATGATAATCTTCTGTAGTCCCTGTGGCTTTTTTGAGTTCAGGAATATCGAGGTCCGTTTCAAACGAATCGATCTGACGTCCAAATGCATTGCGTTCGACTTTGATGTCCATCAGGCCAAGCAGGGGCTGGTCGCGTCCGATATCCTTTGAAATAAAGATCGCGCCTGCGCAGGTGCCCCAAATGGCGCGACGCTGACCAAAAAGTTTTAGCGGCTCCATAAGATCATAGGCAACCGCGAGTTTTCCAATTGTTGTTGACTCGCCGCCGGGTATGATAAGACCATCGAGGCCATCCAGGTGCTTGGGCAAACGAACTTCGGCCGTTTCCACGTTCAATTGTTTGAGCATGGCGATATGCTCGGCAAAGTCACCTTGTAATGCTAATACACCGATTTTCATAAGTTAGCTGTCAGCATTTAGCTGTTAGCAATTAGATAAGAAAGCTAAAAGTTAATCGCTAACAGCTAAAGAATTACCAACCTCGCGTTGCGAGCCTCTCCTCTTCAGGCATCTGTGAGACGTTGCGTCCTACCATTGCGTCACCGAGATTTGTGCTTACTTCTGCGAGAATGGATGCATCCTTGTAATGTGTAACTGCTTTTACGATGGCAACGGCACGCCTGGCGGGATCGCCGCTCTTGAAAATACCAGAGCCAACAAAGACACCGTCCACACCCAGTTGCATCATCAAGGCAGCATCGGCAGGAGTCGCAACGCCGCCAGCCGCAAAGTTGACCACAGGCATGCGTCCGAGTTCCTTGGTCTCTTTTACCAGTTCATAGGGCGCGCCATTATTTTTGGCAAACGCCATCAACTCTTCGTCATTCATGGTTTGCAATTGACGGATGGCGCCGATCACAGAACGCGCGTGACGAACCGCTTCAACGACGTCGCCCGTGCCCGCTTCACCTTTGGTACGGATCATCGCGGCACCTTCGCCGATACGCCGCAGTGCTTCACCAATGTTGCGGCATCCACACACGAACGGCACCTTGAAATCGTGCTTCAAAATGTGATGTTCCTCATCGGCAGGTGTCAGCACTTCGGATTCATCGATGTAATCAACGCCAAGCGATTCAAGGATCTGCGCCTCGACGAAATGTCCAATGCGGCATTTCGCCATCACGGGTATCGACACAGAATCGATGATCTTCAGGATCATATCGGGGTCAGACATACGAGCCACGCCGCCATCCGCGCGGATGTCGGCGGGCACACGCTCGAGCGCCATCACCGCAACCGCGCCCGAATCTTCCGCAATTTTGGCGTGTTCGGGATTCACCACGTCCATGATCACGCCACCTTTAAGCATTTGCGCCAGTCCCTTTTTCTCGGTCCAGGTACCAGTTTTAGCTTCCATCTTTACTCCTTGAGTCCGCACCAAACGGACATCCTATAAATTATAGATAAGCCTTGCGGATGAGATTCTACCATGCAGAACATTATCCAATTGGACGCTTCGCTTCATTCCTGGTGGACATCTGGCTCTGTATTAATGGGCGTCTCTCACCTATTGACAAAACCCTAGAATTGTATACAATTATGACAATGATACAATTAGTACAATGATACAAAGAGACAATTTATGACAAATAAGAAATTAAAACTCCAAATTGACTTTCGCTCGGGCCTGCCCATCTATACACAGATCGTCAACCAGGTGCAGACACAAGTCGTTAGCGACGTTCTTAAACCAGGCGATCAATTGCCAACCGTAAGAGCGCTGGCCGAAGATCTGCGTGTCAACTTCAACACGGTGGCAAGAGCCTATCGGATACTCGATGAAGAACGCATCATCTCAACCCAACAGGGACGCGGCACATACATCACGGAGATCCCGCCGCCCAAGGTCAGTGAACGATTGAGGAAAGAAATGCTGGAGGCGCTGGCAGAAAGATACGTCAGCGAAGCCATGCGGCTGGAATTCTCAAAGAGCGAGATAAAGCAAATGGTCAGCGACCAGATCAAAGTTTGGAAAGAATCGAAAGAGTCTGAAGAGTAAACAAAGGAGAAACCATGGACACGAAATTCTTAAAGAAATCATTGCAAAAGGACAAATCTACAACAGATGATATCCACATCTCAGCCATCGCAGGAACGATCTTTGGCATTTTCATCGTGATCGCGGTACTCGGCGCGGTAATCGGAGATGGTCGTTATTCGAATGCAGTTATCGGCACCTGGGTTATCGTATGGATGCTGGCTGGCGTCTACATCCTGTTCGCGCTGAAAGTTGCATCGCAATGGGAAAAGGCTGTCGTGCTGAGACTTGGAGAATTCCGAAAACTTGCCGGACCCGGTCCGTTTTGGATCATCCCGATCATCGAAACCACACCAACGTGGATCGACCATCGCGTCATGGTCTCGCCGTTCGCCGCCCAAAAAACGCTGACGCAGGATACCGTGCCCGTGGATGTCGACGCCGTATTGTTCTGGGTCGTATGGGATGCGGAAAAAGCTGCGCTCGAGGTTGAAGACTATCGCGCCGCAGTAGACTGGGCTGCTCAGACAGCACTACGCGACATCATCGGCCGCATGATGCTGGCGAACATCCTCGTCGGCCGCAGTGTGATCGACAAGGAACTTCAGCAGGTCATCGATGAACGCACAACGCCCTGGGGTGTGACCGTGCAATCCGTAGAGATCCGTGACATCGTCATTCCGCAGGATTTGGAGGATGCCATGTCCCGCCAGGCACAGGCAGAACGTGAAAGACAGGCGCGTGTCATTCTCGGTGAATCTGAGAAGCAGATCGCGGATTCATTCTCTGAAGCATCACGGGCTTACATAGACAATCCAACCGCGCTTCATCTGCGGGCCATGAACATGCTCTTTGAAGGCTTGAAGGAAAAGGGCGCGATGGTCATTGTCCCAAGTTCGGCCGTGGACACAATGAATCTCGGCGGTTTGAGCGGCATGATCTCGCTCGCTCAAAACAACACGCCGAAAGACAAAAAATAAGGAGAAACAACATGACAACCAGACTAACAACCATTATTGTGCTCGTTTTGATCGTCGGAGCCATCCTCGCAGGCGCATTGCTCTGGAATCAACTTCCTGATCCGATGGCTTCTCATTGGAACGTAAATGATGAAGTGGATGGATATATGTCCAGGTTCTGGGGCGTGTTCCTAATGCCGCTGGTCACGTTCGGATTGTTTCTGCTCTTCCTGCTCATCCCGAACATCGATCCGCTCAAGGCAAACATCGCAGAATTCCGCGGGACGTTCAACCTGTTCATCGCATTCATCATCGGGTTCCTGATGTACGTTCACGCGCTGACCCTGCGCTGGAACCTGGGCTACACTGACCTTGGCATCGGCAAGGCGATGCTGCCCGCCCTGGGATTACTGTTCTTCATCATCGGATCCATGCTTCGCAAGGCAAAACGCAATTGGTTCATCGGCATCCGCACGCCGTGGACGCTTTCCAGCGACACCGTTTGGGACAGGACGCATCAAATCGGAGGGCTTCTCTTTATGGCAACCGGTGTGCTGGCAGTCATCGGCGGGTTCTTTGGCGGCTCGGTCGCCTTCTGGTCATTGATGATCCCGGTCCTGGGCACAACGATCTTTCTGGTCGTTTATTCGTACGTACTTTATCAAAGGGAAGCAAAGGCGTAAGGCAACGGGGGGCAGGCACTCCCCTGTCCCTTTTTGTTTCACGTGAAACAGAGACCATCATGAATCCAATTGTTGAAACACACAATTTACAACGCACTTTTGGCGAACACAAAGCCGTGGACAAAATAACGTTTCACGTGAAACAGGGTGAAGTCTTCGGTCTGTTGGGACCCAACGGCGCAGGCAAAACAACAACTGTCCGCCTGCTCAACGGCATCCTGCCGCCATCATCGGGAACGGCTCGTGTTTTTGGCTATGATCCCGTCGTAGATGGTGAATCCATTCGCCGTATGACCGGTGTATTGACGGAAACACCGGCTCTCTACGAACGATTGTCTGCGCGCGACAACCTGGAGTTTTTTGCCACGCTTCAAGAGATTCCCCAAACCGACCTCCCTCAACGCGTGGATGTAATGCTTGAGTTCTTCGAATTATCCCATCGCGCAAAGGACAAAGTGGAAACCTATAGCAAAGGAATGAAGCAAAGACTTGCTTTGGCAAGAGCACTCATACATAAACCTCCGTTGTTGTTTCTGGATGAACCCACATCGGGCCTGGATCCCGAAGCGGCGCAGCAGGTCAATGACTTGATCGCAGAACTGACAAAACAAAACGGACAGACCGTCATACTGGCAACACATAACCTGACAGAAGCGCAGCGATTATGCGACCGCGTTGCCATCATGAACAAAGGCAGGATCCTGGCGCTTGGAAGTATGGACGAACTGTCCAGAAAACTGTGGCCCGTTACATGGGTTGAAATCCAGTTGTATAAAACATCCACAAAAAAATTACCGGAGCTCCTAATGGCTGATCGTGGCGTGATACAGGTTTCAGCTGAGAATGAAACGATCTCTGTCCAGGTTGAAAAAGAGGATGTAATTCCCGAAGTCGTTCGCCATCTTGTGGAACAGGGTGAATCGATTCTTAAAGTCAACCCAAGGGATTACACGTTGGAAGATATTTATTTTGCATTACAGGCAGGTGAGGAATGAACTGGCGTTCGATCTGGGCGATTGCCCGCAAAGACCTGACAGAGGTGCGTCAGAACAAAGCCGCATGGGGCCCGGCAATTGTCGTTCCCATCATGTTCGCAATTGGATTGCCGATACTCATTTCATTAGTGCCACAACTCGTACCCTCGGAAGACGTACAGCGTCAGCTAGGGGATGTGGAGGTCTTGTTGAAAAACCTACCGCCAGCCGTACAATCCATATTCAACGGGTTGAAACTAGAACAAATGTTCGTATTATATATGACGGCGTTTATGCTGGCTCCATTGTTCCTGGTCATGCCGTTGATGTTTTCATCGGTCGTGGGATCAGACTCGTTTGTGGGTGAACGCGAACGCAAGACCATGGAAGCCTTACTCTACTCGCCCGCAACGGACATGGAACTCTTCGTTGGCAAGGTATTGGCGGCGGTCATTCCAGCCATCGGATTATCGTGGCTAACGTATTTCGTATACATCATCGTGGTCAATGCTGCCAGCTTCGATTTGTTCGGGCGCATCTGGTTCCCATTGCCAACATGGTGGCCACTGATGTTCTGGCTGACTCCTGCATTTGCGTTACTGGGCATTTCAGCGACCGTGCTGATTTCGTCGCGGGTAAAGACCTTTATGGAAGCCTACCAGCTCTCCGCCTCACTGGTCGTCTTTGTCCTGGCGATCGTGATCGGACAGGTCACCGGCGTTCTTTATCTTGGTGTGGGAACAGTGATGCTGGTTGGCACTGTGATATGGATCATTGATGTGATCTTATTACGCATCAGCATCCGTCAATTCAAGCGAAGTATGTTGATCTCAAAACTTTGAACATAAAGGAATAACAATGACTGATAAAAAATCAATTTTCTGGTTTCTCGGAATCGCTTTTGCTTTTTCGTGGATTATGTTTTGCATCCCGTTGGCTTTCAAATCCAACCCAACTGTTTACCAGCAAATGGCAGTTTTGTTCTGGGCCATTGGCATGTGGGGACCGGGCCTGGCGGCGATCATCGTTACGATATTTATCGCAAAAGAACCGTTCAGCAATCTACGGCTGAATCGATTGGGAAAATTCCGTTACTATCTGGCAGCTTGGTTTATTCCGCCTTTGTTGGTTATCTCGACAATCGTATTGAGTATCCTGATCGGGACAGCGCAATATGACCCCGACTTCACCACCATGAAAGCGATTGCCGATCAATCATCACAGGCTGGTGTGGACATTCCAGTAACAACATTGATTTTGATTCAACTCGTGCAGGCATTAATCCTTGGCCCCATCATCAATGTGTTCGTTACCATGGGTGAGGAATTAGGTTGGCGGGGATTCTTGTTGCCCAAGATGCTGCCCATGGGAGAATGGAAAGCTTTGATCTGGGGCGGCGTGATCTGGGGTATATGGCACGCGCCTGTGATCCTTCAAGGACATAATTACCCCGACCATCCGGTTCTTGGTGTGTTGTTGATGATCATCTTTTGCGTTTTCCTGTCCATTATTATCGGTTGGATATATCTGCGGACACGCAGTCCGTGGTCGGCGGCAATCGCGCACGGCTCATTGAATGCCTGGGGCGGACTGGCAATTGTGTTCCTTGTGCCTGGATTTGACACCGCGCTTGGCGGTACCATCACCAGCGTGACCGGGTTTATTATCCTTGCG
>DATHRQ010000216.1:0-3614 GCA_035465095.1 Anaerolineales bacterium
CACAAGCTGGGCATATACGTTACCCATGATGCCAAACTGCAGGAGGTTCTGCGGTTTGCAATCGGGGTTTGCTCCAATATCCATTACAGTGCAAATGCCGGTTGCAGTGGGGAAGGGTGCGGCCAGCCCCGGCCGATCCACACCGCGAATACGTCCCAGGCGAAACAACGCAGTCACCATCGCCGCGCCTGTATTGCCGGCCGTGACGAAGGCATCCGCTTCGCCGCGCTTCAGAATATCGTATCCGACGGCCATCGAATTTTGAGCACCTTTGTGGCGCGCCTTCATGACGAGATCTTCCCCCTTGTCTTTCATCGTCAACACTTCAGGTGCGTGGACAATGCTGATCGGCAGATCAGCCCCGCCAGAACTGGCTAACGCCTGGTCTAGTATCGGCTGAATCTTGGAAGCGTCGCCCGTCAGGATAATTTCCACGCCGTATTCGCGCGCCGCCATGATGGCCCCCTCCACATCCGGCACAGGATAATTGTCGCTCCCCATGGCATCCACAATGATCTTTGTCATTTCGTCTCCTCGATGTTTTTATTTTCAAGTGTGAAAAAAATGTAGAACCTTCGCAATAAATGAATCAGTCCGACCAAAGCGATCCATCGTACTGTGCTTATGATCCCGGACCTGTCTCTATGGATATGTTTTCTTCTCTGCTGGGAAACCGGCTCCTGGTATGCTGGTCTAATCACCATTTTCAACCTTTTCGATCGGCCGATCTGCCAACAGGAATTGAAATGTCGAGTCTTTTTGCTGGCAACCTGTAAAATTTATCCTTGCTTGACAATGCCATGAACACGATTATAATACGCCGTGCCTGCTAGGGCGCTGGTGCTGGAATTGGCAGACAGGCATGGTTGAGGGCCATGTGCCGCAAGGCGTGGAGGTTCAAATCCTCTCCAGCGCACTAAAGAGTGAAAAATCCCCGTGATTGGGGATTTTTTATTTGGGTGTGATACCGCCACAATCTCAGCCGGCAGCTGATTCCGCTCGATCGGTCAGGATCAAACTGCAGCAGGTTACTGCCCCTTCAGCCTTCGCCAACTCATCCACATTTACGTTGACAACCTGGTAACCACGTTCTTTCAGCCTCCCGTCTGTTCTGGGAAAGGAAGTGGGGTAGATGATCGCATTGCCAACGGGCAGGCAGTTTGCGGCGTAGGGTTCAGAAGGGTGGACTTCGATCAATTCGTATTGCTCGAAATGATGAGTATCCACCCAGTTTTTGTTGATAAGAAGCGTGTTATCGTCCACGCGGGTAACGGCTGATTTCAGGTGCAGGCAGTCGTGCATTTGCACGCCGGTGACCGAATATCCGTCGTCTTTGAGCATTTTTTCGAGTTGCTTGATCGCATCCTGGTTGCTGCGCGTAGACAGGCCGATAAATATATTTTTCCCCATAACCAGCACATCGCCGCCGTCCAGCGTGGCGGGTTCACGGATGTGCAAAAGGTCGATATGCGGGGACAAGGCCTGGATGATGGATTCGGTTTCGGGCTTTCGGGAATCAGCTCCGGGCCGGGTGACGACCGCTGCCTGGGGGAGGATGAAAGCTGTATCTTCGACAAAAACCGAATCTGGCAGGTCGGCTTCAGCCGGGAGTTCCAGGACATCACAGCCAAGTTGCTTGAGTGTATTTACATATTGGGAATGTTGGGCGCGGGCGATATCCAGATCAATGGGCTTACGCTCGATGTGCGTGATCTCGCATTCGTCGAAGCGCGGACTGACTTCGCGCGTGATCGCGAGCGGAGCGGGGGGCATTTATGCGTCCCCGGTGCGATAGCGGTCGATCAATGCTTTTGTGCGCGGGTCTTTTGGATTTCTGAATAGTTCATTGGGATGCGCGTCTTCAACGATCTCGCCATCTGCCATGACCAAAACACGGTCGGCCACGTCACGCGCAAAACCCATTTCGTGCGTGACCACCAGCATGGTCATACCGTCTTTGGCGAGTTTTTTCATTACGGTCAGCACTTCGCCGATCAGTTCAGGGTCTAGTGCGGATGTGGGTTCGTCGAACAGCATGACCTTGGGTTCCATTGCCAGCGCGCGTGCTATGGCAACACGCTGCTTTTGCCCGCCTGAAATTCTGCCCGGATACTCGTCCTTCTTGAACAACATGCCTACGCGGTCGAGGTTCATTTCTGCGATTTCGAGCGCCTGTGCCTCCCTCATCCCTTTGACGATGACCGGCGGCCGCATCACGTTTTCCAGGACTGTGAAATGGGGAAAGAGATTAAACTCCTGAAAAACCATGCCGGTCAGCAGCCGTGCCTCATGGACAAGTTGCTGGTGCTTTTTTCCCTTTGCCCCAGCAGGTATCTTCAGGCCGTCGATCTCGATCAGCCCTTTGGTAGGCTCCTCAAGAAAATTGATGCAGCGTAACATTGTGCTTTTTCCTGAACCGCTGCGTCCGATTATGCAGATCACTTCCCGCTGCTGGACGTCAAGATCAATCCCCATCAACACTTCCAGGTCATGGAAACTTTTATGTAGGTTTGTGATTTTTATGATTGGCTCTTGCATGAGTTTTAGTCACCTTTTGGCTTTGCAGCAGATTGATTAAGTACGGTATACCGAAAGCCGTGATTCAAGGTTGCGTACAAGCCGCGACAATAATATGGTCATGGAAAGATAAATGAATGCGAGAATACTGTAGGACTGGAAGAATAGAAACGTGCTGGCCGCATATAGTTTGGTGATCTGGGTGATATCTGGGACGCCGAGTACGGAAACCAACGAAGAGTCTTTGAGCATGGCAACGAAATCGTTGCCGAGCGCGGGCAGGACGCGGCGAATTGCCTGCGGAAGAATAATGTAGCGCATTGCCTGAAAATAGTTCATGCCAATTGCCCGCGCCGCTTCCATCTGTCCCTTTTCGATGGATTGGATGCCGGCTCTGAAAATCTCAGATTCAAATGCGCCGTATGCAAACGCCAGCCCCACGATCACACGCAGCTCGTTGGGAAATTCGCGTGTACTTACACCGATCCAACCCGCGATAAGCGGCACCGCCACGAAGGCGATGTACATCAACAGGACCAGAATGGGTACGCCGCGCACCACTTCCACGTAGAAGGATGCGATGTTGACGATTATCTTGTTGCGTGAAACGCGCGCAAACCCGACGACGAGCCCTATAAAAACTGCGGCCAGATATGCGAATAATGTAACACGGAGCGTAATCCCGATCCCGGCAGAAATTGCCCTGAAAATGTTCGACATCCGCTCGTTGGTTACGATTTGAAGCGATATGAAGAGCCCAATAATTATGACAACGATCAACCACCACGGCCATTCGGCCATGCGCTCTGTGGACGGTGCAATGCGTGAGCGGCGCGGCGAATTGTCAGTGCTGAAGGGAGGTTCGTTGGACATGGCGGATCATTCCGATGAAGAGGGCGAGGGACAAATTAAGAAAGAAGACTGCTGGAAGAATTCTTCCAGCAGTCTTCGTGACTGGCTAATTACTCAGTGCTGAACCATTTGTCATAGATCGCATCGAGGGTGCCGTCTGCTTTCATGGCGGCGATGGCCTGGTTGATTGGGTCGACCAGATCGCTGCCCTTGGGGAAGGCAAAGCCCAGTTCCTCGGCGGTCAA
>DATHRQ010000217.1:0-2658 GCA_035465095.1 Anaerolineales bacterium
TCCTCTCCCATTTCGTTTCCCATCTTTTTCATCACGCGCGCCATTTCCTTCGGGTCGTCTTCCATTCCCTCGAATCCGCTGAACTCATCCGCCATGGACTCCATGCGGCTCTCTTCCGATTTGGCAATGCGTACCTTGGTCATGCGTCGCCGCACTTTTTTGCTTCCGCAATGTGTGCAGGAAACCTTCTTTTTGCCAAATTCGGCGAAGGTCAGGAACACGTCGAAACGCTGATTGCAGTTGTTGCAGATGTAGTCATAGGTTGGCATGGGGTTATTGTAACTAAATTTCTGCCAGATGTAAAAAGAAAGGCACGATTTCGGAGTGAAAACCTTCATTTTCTCAAATAGGAATCCTGGTGAGGTGATAAAATAAGCAAGTCATGATATTCTCTATGCGGATAGGAGAAGGACAATGGCAAAAACATATATTCAGGAATTGATGGGTGAAAACGAGCGCATCCTGCTGGTGACGCACCAGCATTGGTTTGTTCTGTTCGGTCATATTTTGCTGGAAATCATTCTCATGATCGTCTTGATCGCAGGGGTCATTACTTTTTCCTCGTCCTTTCCCAATGCTTTCATTGGATTTATTCTCGTACTTGTGCCGCTGGCCGGGATGCTGCGTGATATTCTGGTTTGGAAAAACCGTGAATATATGGTTACGAATCGACGCGTGGTCCAGATTTCAGGCATTCTTAGCAAGAATGTCGTAGACTCTTCACTGGAAAAAGTGAATGACGTCAAAATGAGCCAGTCTTTCCTGGGGCGCATCCTGGACTTTGGTGACATTGAAATTCTAACCGCCAGTGAATTGGGTGTGAATCTCTTCAAATCCATTGGGGAGCCTGTAAAATTCAAGACCGCCATGTTAAATGCCAAGGAACGATTGGGTCTGGACGAAATGAACTTCGCCGCCCATCGCGAAAATGACATCCCCTCCATGATCGAAAAACTGGATACCCTCCGCAAAAGAGGCATTCTTTCGGAGCAGGAATTTCAGCAAAAGAAATCTGAATTGCTGGCAAAGATGTAGATGTAATAGAAGTTTGACGAAAGGTTTTACTTGTCAGGTTGAAAGGGACTCGATCAGAGTTCCTTTTGTTTTCCCATCCCCATATTAAGAGGTTATACTTTCGCACCAATGA
The DNA here is from genome assembly GCA_035465095.1 of Anaerolineales bacterium. Taxonomy (GTDB): domain Bacteria; phylum Chloroflexota; class Anaerolineae; order Anaerolineales; family Villigracilaceae; genus Defluviilinea. The sequence continues at coordinate 1,148 of DATHRQ010000217.1, forward strand.
CAGACCATATCCGTAATTTCTGCATTATCGCCCACGTAGACCATGGCAAATCCACGCTCGCAGACCGCCTGCTGCAACTAACAGGCACGATCTCCGACCGTGACATGGCTGCGCAGGTGCTGGACAACATGGACCTCGAACGCGAAAAAGGCGTCACGATCAAAGCATCCGCGGTGCGCATGTATTACAACGCCAAGGATAACCAACGCTACGAGATCAACCTGATCGATACGCCCGGCCACGTGGACTTCGGCTACGAAGTTAGCCGCGCGCTCAAGGCCTGTGAAGGCGCCGTCCTTGTGGTAGATGCCACGCAGGGTATCGAAGCGCAGACGCTCGCCAACCTCTATCAAGCCATCGAAGCCGACCTTGAGATCATCCCCGTTATCAATAAGATCGACCTGCCCTCCGCGGACCCCGATGAGGTGGCTGAGGACGTCGGCGCACTGCTGGGCATCGACCCTGTGGACGTGCTGCAGGTCTCTGCCAAGGCAGGGATTAACGTCGAGCAGATCCTCGAAGCCATCGTCACGCGCGTCCCGCCGCCCAAGGACGACGATGATGCGCCCCTGCGTGCCCTCATCTTCGATTCGCATTACGATTCCTATAAAGGCGTGATCGCCTACGTGCGCGTCTTCGAGGGCAGCATCAAGGCCAACGAAACGCTGCGCATGTTTGCCACCAAAGCCGACCTGCGCCCCGTGGAACTGGGCATCTTTGCCCCGGGCATGAAGCCCGTTCAGAGTTTGGGATCGGGCGAAGTCGGTTACATCGCGACGGGATTCAAGACTGTGCACGAGTGCCGCGTTGGGGATACGATCACACGCGCCTCGGCTCCCGCCTCTGACCCTTTGCCGGGGTACCAAAACCCCAAGCCGATGGTCTTCGCTGGCATCTATCCCGTCGAAGCGGACGATTATTCCGACCTGCGTGAGGCGCTCGATAAACTGCAACTCAACGACGCCTCACTGACATTCATCCCCGAAACATCACAGGCGCTGGGATTCGGCTTCCGCGCGGGGTTTCTGGGTCTCTTTCATATGGAGATCATTCAGGAACGTATCGAACGCGAATACGACCTCGATGTGCTGTTCACCGCCCCTTCCGTGGAGTACCAGGTCTTGATGGTCGACGACAAGGTGATCCCCATCGACTCGCCCGCCGAACTGCCGGATGAATCGAAGATCGTCGAGATCCGCGAACCGTGGATGAATATCGAGATCATCACGCCGACCGATTATTACGGTCCCATCATGGAGCTGGTCACGAAGAAGCGCGGCATCTTCAAACAGCAGGAATACCCTGCACCGCACCGCGTACAACTCGATTTTGAAATTCCGCTTTCCGAGATCATCGTGGATTTCTTCGATACATTGAAATCGCGCACCAAGGGCTATGCCTCGCTCGATTATCAGTTCCTTGAATATCGACCCGAAGAATTGCAGAAGCTGGAGATCCTCGTCAATGGCGAGGCGGTCGATGCGCTGGCAACCATCGTCCACAAGAAGGAT
>DATHRQ010000218.1:0-4173 GCA_035465095.1 Anaerolineales bacterium
GATGTAGAGCGGTCGATCGGCCGAAATGGTGAATTTTTTGCAGGTGCCCATGGTAATCTGTTTGAAGCGACCGTGTGTGCCTTTCATAACCTCAGGCAGTATGCGGAACATCATGGGGCGACTGACATCCTCGATCATGACATAATCCAAAAAAGCATCGTCGATTTTGGCGTCCGGCGCGGCGAGGTAACCGCCGCCGAGGCGTTGTCCATTGCAGATCTCGAGATAGGCGACTTTTTGCTCCCACGTATCCACATCGGTTTCGATCTGCATGGTGATGGGTGTGAAATCGAGAATAATGGATTGTATTGTAGCAACGAGATAAGCCAGAAAGCCGCGCAGGACGGGAAGTTGATGCGCGCGAATCGAAACGATTGCACCAAAGCCCATGCCAACCGAGTTGTCGAAAAATATCTTGCGTCCGTTTACATCGGTCATTAAGCCGATATCGACGATGGAAGCCTCACCCTCTATGGCCTGTTTGAGCGCCTCGGTCGATTTGGCGGATGCATTGATGGCATATGCGAAATCGTTGCCTGTACCAACAGGGACGACACCCAGCATCGGCCTTTTGTCTTCAGAGATGTGCATGAGGCCGTTCATGACTTCATGGACCGTCCCGTCGCCACCCATCGCGATGACCATGTCGTACCCTTCTGACTGTTTCGCCAGCTGAATGGCATGACCGGGGTAGACCGTTCCGCTCCAGTCGATGCCGCCGTGCTGCTCTGTGATGGAGCGCAGGTCGCGTGCGACGCGCCAGGCATTCCCCATATCTGCCATGGGGTTGAGGATGATCTTGATCTTTCGGTGCATGAAGGTGCCTCCGGAGATAAGTGACAGTTAACTTGCTCACAGGCTGCGCAAGGGTGACTGTCACTTTGTTTTAAATTAATTATAACCCCCGAAAAAACGTCGGAGGCTATTCGCCTCCGACGTTGTGTTTTGTTATGGGTCCTGTTACGCCGCGCGCCATTTGGAATGTGCCGCGGTTGTGCTTCTTGGCCTGATATAGGGCCGCATCCGCCGCGCGCAGGAGATCCGGCCCGTTGCGGGCATGGAGCGGAAAAAGAGCCATGCCGCCCGAGATGCCCAACTTGAGTTTCATTTTGTCGGGCAGGGTGAATTTAAATTTCGTCATGCCCTCTATGATCTTCTGGGTCACTACTCTTGCTGAGGCAATATCTGATTGAGTCAGGATCAACGTCAGTTCGTCGCCGCCATAGCGTGCGAGAAAGTCTGTATTGCGCACGCCGCGCGCCATTTGTTTGAAGACCTTCTTTAAGACCTCATCCCCGATGGAGTGACCGTAGTTGTCGTTCACGTCTTTGAAACCGTCCAGATCCATCATGACGACTGCAAAGGAATAGTTGTTGCGTCGCGCAGATTGAACCTCCTCTTGCAGTCTCTCGTCCAGGGCGCGGCGATTTGGCAGGCCGGTCAATGTGTCGCTGTAGGCCTGTCTGCTGATCATTTGATGAAGGTTTGCATTCGATATTGCAACGGCGGCCTGGTCCGACAGCAGGCCAAGCAGCCGTAATTCGGAACCGGAAAAGCCGCCGGTGTTGGAGCGGGCCATGTTCATGACGCCGACCACTGTATCCCCGACTTTTAGCGGGATACCGATGATGGAGCCCGTCCAACTCTTTGGAACGTTCGTAAAGAGAGGGTGATCCTGCATATCCTCCACAATGATCGTTTCTCCCTTGCGCGCTACGGTGGACGTCAACCCGTTCGCGCGGGGTTTTGCCCAGGTAACATTTTTCTTGCCATCCAGGTCCAGCGAGGCGCCGAAGGACAGGCTTTCGTTCTTATACAGAAAGATGTGAACATCGCGCGCATTTGGGATCAACTGCATTCCTTCGGAAACGAGTGCATCCAGAACATCCGGCAGGTCGAGGCTGGATGTAAGATTGATGCTTAATTTCTTGAGGGCATCCAGTTCCTCCGTCTGTCGTTTGAGCAGGGACAGCAGCGCCTGGTTATTGACGACGGTTTCTACCAGGGAGTTTGTCTCCAGATCATTCAGATCATATTTTTCGATGGAAGCGGCCAGAATACCGATCAGTTTAAGGAGTGAGTCCCTTTCGCTGGGAGATATCTTTAGGTCGTCGAGTTTTTGGCGGGCTTCCGCAAGGATCTTAAAGTTTAATTCTTTCATGTATCAACATGTTCCTATGCCCGACAAAATATTTGGAATTCTGATACAGACATATTGTGGGATTATAGACTTTCAACTCCGCAATTATAGCAACTCAATGAATATATCACTATTACACGCGCGTTACAGTGCCTGATGGGTTAAAATATCCACCACCATATCTGGAGGATACCTTGTCAAATACCACCTCTGTGGGGGACGCACCCACAACCCCCGATCAGACTCAGGGCAGGCCTGCTCCTGCAACTCCGCTTAATCCGCGTCGACGCGGCCTCATCATCGGCGCATCCGTTGGGCTGGGCGCCGAGCTTGCAAGAAAACTGGCTCGTGAAGGCTATTCCCTTGCTCTGCTCGCTCGTAGTGAAGATAAATTGGACGACCTGGGTAACGAGATCGGTGAAAATGGAGCCCAGGCCATTTCCTACGTACACGATGTAAGCAAGTATGATGAAGTGCCTGATCTGCTTCGAAAAATCGTTGCCGACCTGGGCGGCCTGGATCTGGTGATTTTCGTTGCCGGTGTAAATTATCCGCCCGGCGGAATCGACAAATATAATTTTGAGAACGACCGTAAAATGGTAGAGATCAATCTCATCGGCGCGATGGCGTGGTTGACGCCAATTGCAGAGATGTTCCAATCGGCAAAGAGCGGGCAGATCGTTGGTATCGCCTCTGTAGCCGGTGACCGCGGACGGGTTGGCAACCCGGGCTACAATACCTCGAAGGCCGGGCTGGCGACCTATCTCGAAGCGCTGCGCAACCGCCTGACACGTCACGGTGTCAACGTGCTGACTGTTAAACCGGGCTTCATGAAGACAGAAATGCTAAAAGCTGCGCAGGGGGCCACTCCCTTTGCGATCGAGACCGATAAAGCGGCGGACGACATCATCAAAGCCATGCAGAAACGCAAACAAGTGATCTATACGGCCTCCATATGGCGTTGGATCATGCTGGCAATACAGCATACGCCTTCTTTTATTTTCAGAAGGTTGTCGTTCTAAAAATGGAAGGTGACAGTCGTTTTTGCGAAAGTGACTGTCCTCTTATACGTTCTCATGCCTATCAATCTCAATAAGCAATTCGTTCAACTCGAAAACTTTGGTCATTCGTTAAAGGCAGGTTCATATCGGATCGAAGTTAAGAGTACCGATGATATTTACGAGGTGTTTCAACTCGCGAAAAAAATCGGGCTGACAGTCACTGCACGCGGGACGGGTATCAGCTATAACGATGCATCGCTCAACGGCGGCGGCATCGTGTTGGATATGTCGGGCATGGATCAGATCCTCGATTGGGACCCAGCTTCAGGTGTGGTGCGATGCGAATCAGGGGTCACGCTCAGTCAGTTGTGGCATCGGGTCGAACCGGACGGTTGGTGGCCGCCCGTCGTCTCCGGCACAATGAAAACCACGCTGGGCGGATGCCTATCGGCAAACATCCACGGCAAGAACAATTTTCAGGCCGGGCCGATCGGTGAGCATGTGGTTGAATTCACTGCGATGCTCCCGACCGGCGCGCATGTCACCTGTTCTCCCAAAAAGAACAGGGATTTGTTCCATGCGATGATCAGCGGATTGGGGATGCTGGGAGTCTTTACGTCTGTCACGCTGAAGATGAAACGCATTCATTCGGGTCTGATCGCTGTGGACGCGTGGCCGGTGCCGAATCTTCGCGAACAGCTTTCCAGCCTGTGGGAAGGTGCGCCGAAGTACGATTACATCGTTGGCTGGCTCGATACCTTTGCGCGCGGAAAAAGCCTTGGCCGAGGGCAGATCCATGCGGCGCGCAATTTGAAGCAGGGCGAAGACCCAAACGCGAAGGAGACGCTGGAGCTTTCCTATCAGCATTTGCCCGACCGTCTGTTTGGCGTGATGCCGAAATCGTTGCTGCATTATTTTATGAGTCCATTTGTGAACAACATCGGATGGCGGATGGTGAATATTTTCAAGTATGTGAGCGCCTTGCGAAAACACTCTTTCCGGCAGTCACATGCGGAGTTTCACTTCCTGCTG
>DATHRQ010000219.1:0-2933 GCA_035465095.1 Anaerolineales bacterium
TGCCTGGCCAAAACCTTGCCAGCCAAGCTGGAGCCGGTTTCGCGATCACGATAATGATACAACCCCGTGCGCACCTGCCACGTGGATTCGATCGATTTGCGCAACTTTGCAGCTTGTTCATGCAGCAGGGTGAGAACATCATGCTTTTCAAGCTGCTCCGCCATTTTGATGAGGGACGCGGCTTCGTTATACAGCATCGCTTCCAGCGATGGGCTGTGGACCTGTGCAATATTCACACCCAACGACCATTCATGCCAGGCATCGAACAACGGGTTGTCTTCAAACCCGGATTGCAAAATGTTCCTCCATTGCGGAAGACCATCGCCGTCTTCGTCGTTTTCGGGCGAGAACCACGACCAGAAGAATTTATATAAATACGGGAATACCTCTTCGATAAACTCTTCATCTTCCTCTGATTCATATACCTGCCATGCCATCCCTGCCAGCATCGGCGCGGCAAGGTAGCGTCCGCGCTGACCGGCCAGACCGGGCTTGCCGTCTATCGTTCCATCCTCCTTTTGCACGGTGATGAAATTTTTTATAAGGTCCTGTGCGACCTGCGAGGCAGGCAGAACATTGGCAAGATAATAGGTTTCGAGCGGAGTCTGTCCGTTCCATGAGGAGGGATAGTCGCTGCCGTCGCCTTTGGGGGAATGCCCGTTATCGGGGCCGCGCGCCGAGACGAAGGATGGGTTCAGCAAATGTTTATTAGGTGGGAACAACAGGCTGAACCCCACAGATTGACTCAATGCGAAGGCCGCGTCCCAATCCCTGTCGCCGGTCTGAATATCGAGGGTCTGGCTGGTGTTGAAGAGTTCGAGACGTACACGTTCCGCCTCCCAGGCACGTGCCGCTACCTGACGCGCGAGGTCGAACGAGGTCTGCAAATCGTCCGTGGCGGCCTGCGTCCAGGTGAGCTGACGTGTCGCGCCGGGACCCAGTTCCAAGTCGAGGGAGAGCGAGGGATGCGGGCCGGAACCGTGTGCGGGTCCGCCGGTCATGTAGATGACGGGGAAAAGGCCGCCGGTGTGGCCTGCGAGGATGTTGATCATCTGCATCTGTTTGGGTGTCATGCTACTTCCGTCGATGGGAGAGAGCAGGGCACACATTTCCAGACGGATGTTTCGGGTGGTGCTTGTCTTGTTCACCACGGTCATACGTCCGCTGATGGCGTTTGACTCCGGAACCCAATGCTCGCAGGATACGTCTATGTTGGGTAGCGGTGAATATTCGATGATGTGGAAGTTGGGATAAAAACGGCGGATGGTCGGCGGCAGGGCAAAGTCTGACGGGTCGGTGACCGTGGTGCCGTTTTCGCTGAAGCGTGGAAAAATGCGCATGGACTTGGCACGCAGGCCGAAGGTGGTTCGAAGCGAGAGAGCCGACGGTTCGCCGCCGCCGAGAATCAGTTCCCAAATTTGATCGTCAAGATAATCGGGCACGGAAAGACGTGAGTCCGCCGCGAGTGTTAGATGGAGCGGGTCGCCTGGGGCGAGAGACCAATCGCGCATGGGCAGTATTGTACGGGCAGAACGGCTGGAGGTCAAAGGGTATAATCTGGGCTACGCCGATGGTCGAGTAGAGCGAGTGTTCTTCCCGCTCATATCGAGACCACGCGATAAGAAATATAAGTATCTTACAATGTGGTTTCGATACGTTCCGCGAAAACGACGCGGAACTACTCAACCACCGAAGTATATTGACCAGGAGACTAAAATATGGGCCAGTATTTCGAGGAATTTTTTGTCGGGCAGAAGATGGTTACTGAAAAGCGGACTCTCACTGAAAACGATATCATGGAGTTTGCCAGATTGACCGGTGATGACAACCGCATCCATACCGATCCTGAATTCAGCAAGACGACCCCGTTTGGTAAACAGATCGCGCACGGCCTTTTGGGCATGTCCATCGCATTGGGCCTCACGTGGCAGACCGGGTTGATGGAAGGAACGATCCTTGCCTTCCGTGAAGTAAAGGAATGGAAGTTCGTCAAGCCCGTGTTCATCGGCGATACCATTTATACCGAACTGGAAACGAAAGAAACCAAAGCCCTGCCGCGCATTGGCGGCGGCTCTGTGATGGTCACTGCCGAAGTGAAAAATCAAAACGATGAAGTGTGCCATCGCGGCACATGGGCCGTTTTGATGATGAGCAAGCCCAAGGAATAAATGAAGGGGCGGAGGAATCCGCCAAAAAAATATCCAGAAATAGGACGAGAAACCTCGCCCCTGCGAAATTATTATGACAAATAACGAAGAAGAAGACGATCGACTCAAGAAAATAAAAAAACTGCTGGACTCCGAAGCCGAAACGCGTCCGGAACCCCCCATCGAAGCGCCTGCAAACGACGATGAGGCTGCGCCGTATGAAGGCACCACACGCGCCAGCGTTCCGCGCGAAACGCCCACGCGTCCTCCGGACCCTGAGCAGGGCCGCAGGACGCCCATAGCGCTGGACAATGACAACATGCCCCTGCCGCGCCGTGTCGACCAGGTGGATATGGAAGGTACGCGCGTTTCACCGACGGCCTATGGGTCTGCCAGCCGTCCGCGCAACACGCAGCCGCGGTCTGTGAATGCTTCCACAGCTGCACCGAGTCAACCGCTACCGGCAAGCCGTAAACTTTCCTTTGAATGGCTGAACAAGTCGGGCGGATGTTTCACGCGCGGGCTGGTCTTCTCCCTGTTTGCGATGGTTATCCTGGCTGTCATCGGCGGTTCGGTGCTGCTGGTATCCTATTATCGTATTGCGCGCACGCTGCCCAGTGTGGACGATCTGCGCAGCCGCACGTCCCAGTTCGAAACCACACGCATCCTCGACCGTAATGGGAATCCGCTTTATGAGATCCTCGACCCGAATGCGGGACGCCGCACATATGTGCCACTCGATAAAATCTCCCCGGCTCTTCTCGCAGCCACAATTGCCACAGAAGA
>DATHRQ010000220.1:0-2849 GCA_035465095.1 Anaerolineales bacterium
CTGATCGATAACAAGGGGCTCACCCTGCTGGTGGTCTTTTCGATTGCAGTAGGTGTTATTTCCATTGGAGTGATCGCGGGCGCCTATCAGATCATGTCGAGGGACATGAGCATTTCATATTCTGCAAACAAACCTGCCAATATCGAAATGCGAACATCGGACTTTGATGACGATATATTGGCAACCCTTCGTAATCAGCGGAATGTCGAAAATGTCGAGGGGCGGCGTGTATTCAATGTTCGTGTACGGGTGCCGGGTACCACAAAATGGACCACCCTTGACATGAACGCATTTGAGAGCTTTGAAGAGAATTCGATCAATCTGCTGCTCCTGATCGAAGGTGTGAGTGTGCCTGAAAAACAGGAAGTACTGTTGGAGCAGGATGCGCTTAATGAATTGAACGTTGGGTTGGGCGGACTGCTCGAGTTTCAGCTCTCTGACGGCTCGACCAAGATCATGCCGGTGGTTGGCATTGTCCAGGATACGGCCTCAGGAGCGGGTGATTTCCTGGCATCTCCTTCTGCCTATATTACGATGGATACGCTCCGGCATCTCGACGAACCGAAGTCGTATAACCGTGTGCTGGCGACCGTTTCCGGTGATGGTGACGACCCCGCCTACATCCGCGATGTGGGAGCGGCTTTGAAGGAAAAGATCGAGAAAGCCAATATATTTGTCGTCCGCTCGCGTTTCTCGTTGACGCATGAACATCCGCTGGCCAGCACGATCAATGCTGTGCTCGGTATTTTGATGGCGTTGGGTATTCTGATCGTATTTCTTTCCAGCTCCTTGATCGCCAATACGTTGAGCGCATTGCTTAACCAGCACTTACGCCATATCGGTGTGATCAAGCTGGTTGGCGGACAGAGACGCCAGGTCTTTCGCATGTATATTACGCTTATCATGGCGTTCGGCATCCTGGCTTTGTTGATCGCCGTCCCGTTCGGGGGGATCGGTGCGTACCAACTGGCGCAATTCATGGCCTCCGAATTGGGTTTCAACTTGTTGGGGTATCGCATCGTGCCGATGGCATTGTTGGTCCAATTGCTGGTTGGGGCGTTGGTGCCGTTGATCGCGGGCCTGGGGCCCGTGTTGAATGGATCGCGCATCACGGTCCTAAGCGCTCTAAGCGGAGATGTGGCTGAGGATGAGGTGCAGTTCGAAGACGGAGAGATGCGTCTCTCCTGGTTCGACTGGATGCAGGTCAAGCTGACTCGCGCTCTGGCGTCGCGCGGAGTCCACATCCCGCGTCCGTTTGTGATCTCCTTGCGAAATACGTTCCGCAGAAAAAGCCGCCTCGCGTTGACGTTGTTCACGCTGACGATGGGCGGTGCGATCTTTATTGCAGTTTTCAATGTGCGGGTGACTTTGCATGATTACATTGGGGAAATAGGGAAGTATTTTCGTTCCGACGTTACGCTTGATTTTGAGGAGTCATATCGATTGCATGAGATCGAACAGGCAGTGATGGCCGTGGACGGTGTTACACACGTGGAAGGCTGGCAGTTTGTAAGCAGTGAGCTGCTGGATGCAGAAGAGAATGTCGTTGAAAATATCACCCTGTTGAGTCCGCCTGCGAACAGTTCACTGGTTCAACCCATCCTGATCTCGGGTCGTTGGATGCGTGCGGATGACGTTAAAAAAATGACACTGAGTGAGGGGATATTGAAAAGCTACCCAGGCCTGCAGGCGGGCGATTCCATAAAAATGAAGGTAAATGGCCGGATTGAAAGTTGGGAGGTGGTCGGTATCTTCAAGTTTGTAGACCAGGAAGGCTTGATCGGTTACGCGCCTTTCGAGTATGTCTCGCGGATGAATAACCAGGCAAACCGCGCGTTTTCTTTCAGGGTTGTGACCGATCAACATGATCGTGCCTATCAGGAGGCAAAAGCGGAGGAGTTGGACAAGTACCTTCGAGATCACGGGTATAAATTGCGCGTTGCAGAGGCGGGCAGCGCTTCGCTGGATTCAGCGGTGGAAAGTTTGGATACATTGGTTGTCTTTCTTCTCATCATGGCGATTTTGACGGCCGTTGTTGGCTCCATGGGGCTGACCGGCACGATGGGTATGAACGTGCTTGAACGTACGCGCGAGATCGGGATTACGCGCGCCATTGGTGCGGACGATCGCGCTGTTATGCGGACGGTGATTGCCGAGGGTGTGGTGATCGGCTTGATATCATTCGTTTTGGCGATCATTTTATCTGTTCCATTTACCTATGGGCTGTCGACAATTGTCAGCCTAGCAGTGTTCCAGACGCCGATCACGGTGGTCTTCACCTATATGGGGTATGCGATTTGGCTTGGTCTTGTTTTGATATTATCCACGTTTGCGAGTATTCTGCCCGCACGAAACGCGGCGCGGCTCACGATCCGTGAGGTGTTGGCGTATGAGTAAATTAAGTACACGATGGTCGAGTAGTCCCGCGTAGCGCGGGACATATCGAAACCATCATTTATTACGAATAGTATTGCTGGTTTCGATACGGGCTTCGCCCTACTCAACCAGCGGAGTAAAACATAAGGAAGGTAACAATGAAGAAGATAACAAAATCTCTGGTCATGCTGCTCGTCGTTTTTGCGCTGACGGTGACTGCCTGCGCCAATCAGCAGGGAGCTCCCACGCAGAATACTGCCCCGGCTGTATCGCCTGCGCTTTCCTCGGGCACGGTGGTGGGTGAGGGACACATCAAACCCGTCCATGCAGCCAATCTGTCGTTTCAGGCGCGCGGAACAGTGGAGGAGGTCGCTGTGAAGATCGGTGACCGCGTCAACCGCGGCGATGTGCTTGCGCGGCTCTCGAATGCCAGTCAGGCGGAAGCAGGGCTGGCCTCTGCAAGCCTGGAATTG
>DATHRQ010000221.1:0-2923 GCA_035465095.1 Anaerolineales bacterium
TCTTCTGTGAAAAACAGATATTGCGGACACGTCTCTCCCATCACTTTGACTCCGCGCTCGCGCGCATATTTCAACATATCCACTTCGCCACCCACATTTATGTGGACGATGTATGCACTCGCATCCGCCGCGGAGGCCATGCCCGCCACCCGCAAACCAGCCTCGACCGCCCCCCAGGCAGGTCTCGTCAATGCGTGCCATTCGGGGGAGGTGTGCCCAGCCGCGAGGGCTTGTTCGGTCAACGTTTCGATGACATCGCCATTTTCACAATGTGCCATGACCAACATGCCGTTGTCTCTGGCGATCTGCATGGCCTTGAAGATACTGCCATCGTCGATGCGGAGGCGTCCGTTGTAGGCGGTGAATACCTTGAGAGTTTGGATTCCCATCTCCATCAAAGACGGGATCTCTTTGGCGATCTTTTCGTTGAATTGGGTCAAATTCATGTGGAAGGAATAGTCGATGGCGGCTTTCTCGGCCTTTTTCATCCACAGGTCAATGGAGTAATTGAAATCTCCCTCGCCCCTAGCCCCTCTTCCAGTGGGAGAGGGGGATTCTTCGAGCACAACAAAATCCATGACGGTTGTCGTTCCCCCGAAGGCTGCGGCTTTGTGACCGGTGTAATGGTCGTCCGTTGAAACCGTACCGAACATCGGCAGATCCAAATGCACGTGCGGATCGATCCCACCGGGCAGGATGAGTTTGCCTGTTGCGTCTATTACATCAGCATTTGGGTGTTCAAGATTCTCTCCAATTTTGGAGATTCTTTCCCCTTCGATCAAAATATCTGCTGTGAAAGTCTCATCCGCTGTGACCAACGAGCCGTTCTTAATCAATTTTGCCATCAGAACCCTCCCTTGCATCATACGGCTCCTGCAACTCTTTGATTCCCAACAGCGCGATCAGCACTTCAGGCGGAATGTCCGCTTCGGGCAGGTCGGTTTTATAAAGTTGACTGTTCTCAGCCCGTTCACGCAGGGATCGCCAGAGCAGTTGACGTTCGTCACCGGCAACCACCAGGTCATTCAAGGTTTTGGCTTTCAGCAGGTACTCCCCCGTTGTGTAAAGGAAGGTCAAGCGCTTCCACTTTTCGGATTTAACTGGTTCCTCCAACTTCTGCAGTGCGCCGATCTGGAGTTTGTAATATTCCTCGTTGGCACGCGGATGCTTCGCTTCATCTTTGAGCAAATTGCCGCGTGTGGTCAGTTCGTGGCCTTTTACCTCCGCAACGTATTCGATCTGTCCGCCGCGCTCGCCGAAGGCCGAGGGCTGGTAAAAAGCCAGTTGGTCCACGGCCACAACCTTGGGTGCGGTGCGAAGCGGGATGCGATACCAGCCGAGCAGGCGCGCGATCTCCAGGTCACGGGGAGAGGGCAGGAGGCAAACGAGAATTAAATCTGTGGTATTCAGCATATTTCCATTATAAAACGTGATAGTCATCTTGCCCCTCTCGCTTCGCTCGGGGATGCTTTGCAAAGATGACTGTCACGTGAATCACATCAGTCCAACTTCCTTATTGAACTCGACGATCAACTCATCGATCTCATCCGCCTGTTTCTGGATGTCGGTCCAGTAGTTCGGGTCGTACCATTGCTCCTGAATTTCTTCGTAGGTCTTTCCTTGCTGCTCGACCCAAGTGTAGTATTTCAAATTATGTATGCGGCGTTTGTCCGTATAGCGAAGTTCGAGCATGTTATCCGTCGATTCGCCGTGCAGGTAACGCGCAAAATCGGCGGCGGCATCGCGCTCGGAGTATTCGCCGAATTCCTGCTGCATCTCGTGCAGACGCGAGCGGTAGAGTTCCATCGAATCGGTCAGGACGGTGAGCATGATGTCGTTCTCTCCCATCTCGTAGTATCTGGCTGTTTTGATGCAGGAGAGGACGTTCGAAATACCCGAGAAGCCCAACAGATCGAGACTGGAGATCACGGTTTCAGGAACGCCTTTTTCAACCAGATACTGACGCCCGCTTTCCTCGTTGAAAAGACGGGCGAGATTTACAACCGCATTGTCGTCGATCGCAGTGACCACGTCCGTGTTCTTGACGTTATGCACCCAGGGCACATGTTTATCGCCGATGCCCTCGATGCGATGCGCGCCAAATCCGTTTTCGAGCAGTGTCGGGCATTGCAAGGCCTCGCTCGCGACGATCTTGCTTTCAGGGAAAAGTTGTTTCAGATAATCGCCGCTGGCGATCGTGCCCGCCGAGCCCGTCGCAGACGCCATGCCGCGGTAGCGGTCGTTCGGAACCATGACATGCTCCAGCACTTCTTCCATCGCGTGGCCTGTCACTTCGTAATGCCAAAGATAATTGCCAAACTCTTCGAATTGATTGAAGATCATCAGGTCCTGACCCGATTCTTTCAACTCCCAGCATTTATCGAAGATCTCCTTGACGTTCGACTCTGAACCCGGGGTTTTGATCGTCTCACCCGCCACTTTTGCCAGCCACTCGAACCTTTCCTGCGACATGCCTTCGGGCAGGATCGCGATCGACTCACATCCCAGCAGCGCGGAGTCGTATGCGCCGCCGCGACAGTAATTCCCAGTGGAGGGCCAGACAGCTTTTTGCGTCGTCGGGTCGAACTGACCTGTGACCAGCCTCGGCACGAGACAGCTAAACGCCGCCCCGACCTTGTGCGCCCCTGTCGGGAACCATTTGCCGACGATCGCGATGATGCGGGCTGGTACACCCGTCAGCGCAGGAGGCAGCTCGAGAAAATTGACCCCTGCATAGGTCCCGCCGGAAGCGGTGGGTTCGTTGTGCCAGTTGATGCGGAATAGATTACGCGGGTGAATATCCCACAGGCCGATGTTCTTCAATTCATCCTGAATCTTTGCAGGGATCTTCGAAGGGTCCTTCATCTGTGCATAGGTGGGGATGATGATATTACGTTCTCTTGCACGCTGAACGGCATTTTCA
>DATHRQ010000222.1:0-2808 GCA_035465095.1 Anaerolineales bacterium
TCCTGGCAGGCCTGGCCTTCATCACGGCAATGACCATTTCAGGGTATTTCCGCAGCAAGGCAGATAAAGAAACAGGGGAGAAAGTATCCCGCAGCGTGGATGGAACAGCATTGATGACGATCATTCGCATCGGAGGCCTGATCCTGTGGCTGAGTCCCATCACCTATCTGATCAACCCAAACTGGATGGCGTGGTCAAAAATCGGGCTGCCCGAATGGGTACGCTGGCTGGGCGTTGGGATCGAATTCCTATGCGTCCTGGGGTTTTACTGGCTTTTCAGCAGTATCGGCTCGGGCATTACTCCGACCAGCGCCACGCGCAAGGAACACAAACTTTCCACCAGTGGTCCCTATCACTGGATACGACATCCGCTTTATACGTTCGGCGCTTTATTCTTTATTGCCTTTGGCATGATAGCCGATAACTGGTTCATTATGTCAGCCGGGCTTCTCACCTTCATCATCATGGCGATCCGCACACCGAAAGAGGAAGCCAATCTCATCGAAAAATTTGGCGATGAATATCGCGAGTATATGAAACGCACCGGCCGCTTCCTACCCAAACTCGGAGGCAATTCATGACAACCCTTGGAAGAATTCCAGCAAAGGAGATGGATCATGCCTGATCCTTTTATTTCAGTTGCTGTAACGCTCCTCGTCCTGATTCTTGGCTGGTTCATTTTTCGCCCAGAGATTGGATGGTTTTGGGAATGGCAGCGCGCCCAAAAACTAACCGCCAGGATCTTGAAAGAGGATGCACTTAAACATATTCATCAACACGAAATCCACGGGGACAAACCTTCTGTGAACAGTCTGGCTGGCGCGCTGAAGGTCAGTCCCGATGAGGTCACAAGGATCATCTCAAATCTCGAAGCCCATGAATTATTGGTGTTCGAAGGCGGTGATATCCAATTGACAGCGGCCGGGCGCGAATATGCCCTGCGAATGATCCGTGCCCATCGTTTATACGAGCGCTATCTGGCTGATGAAACCAGTTACGAAGAGACCGCCTGGCATGACAGAGCCGAGCGCTTTGAACACACGCTGACAACCGATGAGGCCAATGCGCTCGCCGCCCGTCTTGGCAACCCCACGCACGATCCCCACGGCGACCCGATTCCAACCGCCAGTGGACACATGATCTACCCCGAACACATCCTTCTAACAAATATGGAGATAGATCAGCCGGCACGCATTGTCCATTTGGAGGATGAGCCAGAAGGGATCTACGCCCAGATCGTGTCCGAGGGACTGCATGTAGGTCAGGTTGTACGCCTGCTCGAATCATCGTCCAAGCGGGTGCGCTTTTGGGCAGATGGCGATGAACATATTGTTGCTCCGATCGTGGCGGCAAATATCGCAGTCGCGAAACTATCTGAGGTGCCTCAGCAGGCCGAAACCAGGGGTGAAGCGCTTTCGAGCCTCAAGCCCGGGCAATCCGGGCAGGTCGTCCAATTGTCGCATCGCATTCGTGGAGCGGAACGCCGTCGTCTGATGGATATGGGCGTTTTGCCCGGCACAAAAATATCCAATGAGATGGACAGCGCCGCTGGCGACCCGTCTGCATACCGCATCCGTGACGCGGTCATCGCTTTGCGGAAGTCGCAAGCCGACCTGATCTTGATCGACAAGCAGGAGGAACCCGTCCAATGACAAACCCAAAATCAACGCAAATGCAAGCCGCTGACTGCGAATCCTGCCCGGTCCATAATGCCGCCGCGCTCAAAAAACTGGGCGTGGATATGACCAACTTCGACTTTGTCGTGGCGCTGGCGGGCAACCCAAACACTGGCAAGAGCACCGTGTTCAACGCGCTCACCGGCCTGCGTCAGCATACGGGGAACTGGCCCGGGAAGACGGTCACGCGCGCCGAGGGCGGTTTCGAATACGGCGATGACAAATACAAACTGGTGGATTTGCCAGGTACATACTCACTGCTGGCAACCAGTCTCGACGAGGAAGTTGCCCGCGACTTTATTTTATTCGGTCAACCCGATGTGACAATCGTTGTCGTCGACGCAACCCGGCTTGAGCGCAATTTGAATCTTGTGCTGCAGGTTTCTGAGATCACAAATCGTGTGGTGGTTGCACTTAACTTAATGGACGAAGCCCGACGGCACAACATTCAGATCGACGAAAGACGCCTCGCCCGTGACCTGGGCCTGCCCGTTGTTCCCATGGCTGCCCGTCAGGGAGAGGGTGTCCCCGAACTTTTGCGGACAGTCAGCGAAGTGGCACGAGAGGAAATCGTCGGCAAGCCGTATCATGTCAAATACGCTTCAGCGGATCTGAAAAAAGCCGTTGACCGACTGACGAAACAAATCCAATCGGCGTTTCCTGACCTGCCCAACGCCCGCTGGGTGGCGCTGCGCCTTCTGGACGGTGACGAACGCATCGCGGACGCGCTCCGCAAGGGCGAACTCGGCGACCTGACACACGGAAACATCGAACAACGCGCCGCACAGTTGCAGGTGATCGGTAATCAATAACGTCCTGGAAAGATGAAATACAATGACAACGTATCCATTGAACAACACTGAAGAGATACTAAATTATGCCCAATCCCTGCGCTGGGAGATTGGCCCCGATTTCCACGAAAAATTGATGGAATCCATCTACACCGATGCGGCACAGATCGCAGATCGGGCAACGACCCGCCCGGACGGAAAGCCACGCTTCGACCTTGACCGCACGATCGACAAATTGGTCACCAGCCGCATCTGGGGCTTCCCGTTGATGCTGCTGTTGCTGACAGTCGTCTTCTGGCTGACGATTGCCGGCGCGAACGTCCCCTCATCCATGCTGGCAA
>DATHRQ010000223.1:0-3304 GCA_035465095.1 Anaerolineales bacterium
ACTGACTCATTCTCCATCAACTCATCTACGCTGATATCATTTTCTACCCGAGGCAGATCCAATGGTGGAACAGGATATTCGTACTCGCCCTGCAGTTGAAGCGAGATACGACTGCTGGTAATGATCTTTAATTGCGGTGCGGCAGCAAGGAGTTCAGCTACGATAGGCGCGGCGGAAACCAGCTGCTCAAAGTTGTCAAATATTAGAAGCATCTTTTTCTCTTGCAGGTAATCTTTTAAATTTTCGAGCAGGGGGCGCCCGCCTTCACGAACTGAAAGTTGTTGGGCGATCCGTGAGATAAATTGATTGTCTTCCCTATCATCTGCAAGCGGGACGAAGAAAACACCGTCCGGGAATTGATCAAGCATCTCTTGCGCCACTTGTAAACTCAGCCGTGTCTTGCCGGTGCCGCCAGGCCCTATAAGAGTGACAAGACGCACATCCGGTTTCGATATCATTTCTTTTAGCGCTGCAACCTGCCTGACGCGTCCAATGAACGGAGTGGGTTGGGTGGGCAGGTTGTGTTTCGTTTTTCCTGCCTGCAGTGTACCCAGTGATTTTTTATCATCCCAACTCTTATCGTAAAGTGATTTAACATTGGTGGGCAGGGGGAGCTTGAAGACAGTTGTATAGCGCCTGAGATTTGCCGCAGCATAGATCAAGCCAGCCAGCCGCTGTTCATCGGGCTGCCCCGCCTTATGACAGTATGCCAACCCGGCAGCGACACCTGCCAGCCAGTATTGTCCCCATAGATCATCATGCAAGCTTGGATGCTTTTCCTGTACCCATGCACCAAATGCGCTTCGAGCGGACCCGATCACCGCACTCACACCCGCCATTTCGATCGGCACCTTGTGGGGATCTGGAATATCTGCCACGGCAAGCAGGATAAGGAAGTCAACAAATTTCGTAAAGGAAACTTGTGGCATTACGTGCATCAAATAGGACATTTCCAAATAACGGTGATCATACAGCAGCGGCATCTGATCTTTGAACAGCGCAAAGTCGATCAGGTAATATCCCGCGAGGGATTCTTTGTCATCCGAAAATTTGACCAGACTGTTATTCGTGTTCAGATCGCCATGAATGGATCCTGTTGCAATATCAATGGATCGAGCCTTGCCCCAAAGTTCAGGATCTCGTGCATAAGGCAAGGGATTTGGAAAAACATGCCCGTTCATCAGGAGTCCTGCTGTATTCGGATTGACACGACAGGCATCCTGCAGAAATTGCTCGATATTTCTGCCTGCGTCCAGTCTAAACCCCAACCACTTTTCCAGTACCTTTTGCGGGTGAACAGCCTGATCAAATGTTTGCGGGCTATTCCATTCTTCCAATAAAACCGTATTCGTTTGTGTAAAGATGGTATTGAGTTGGCTCTCCCGTTCATATTTCGATAAAGGAAGATACTTGAGCAGGGATTGTCCAGCGATCCGATAAAAGATGGCAATGGCTCCCTCATGTTCAACAAGGTCAAAGGCCAATTCAGCAATGTGATCGCGCACAAATTCCGGTGAAGCCTTATCCATCACGGTGCTGTGACGTGTGACCTCATCTGATTTTGCGTTCTTGTTCTTCCGATCAAGTTTGAGGACGCAATGCTCAACACGCTGTGTCTCATTTGATGATATGCTGACGAGATAGACGATCGCTCCGGACCAGCCGCCAACCAAAATTTGAAGGGGGGCGACAGTGATCCTGTGTTGCTCCTGTGCAAGACGAATAACATTTTGATATTCCTCGGGCAATGATTGAAAATCGTTTGTCAGTTCAGGCATTGGGCAAACCTTATTGTTAATAAATTGTCATTCGTGTCCAATTAGTATAACTAACTTTCACATCATGTGTAGGCGGATGACAGAATGGAGTCGTTTATTATGCCGCGGTATAACCATATCATTCTTTATAGGTGCGAGTCTCATTTCCCAGCCACTTCAACACGCCTTTCCCCGCCGCGTACCCGCTGGAGAAGCAGGCTGTCAGCAAATATCCGCCTGTAGGCGCTTCCCAGTCGAGCATTTCGCCTGCGCAGAAAACGCCAGGCATGTTTTTCAGCATCAGGTTTTCGTCCAGCGTCTCAAAAGTCACACCACCGGCAGTGCTGATGGCTTCCTCCAACGGGCGCGGTGCGACCAATGGAACTGGTAGATTCTTTATAAAGTAAGCCAGCCGTTCTCCATTTGAAAAATCATCCTTCGGTACGAACTCGCGCAGCAACCCGGCCTTTACGCCTCTGATACCCAACGTCTTTTCAAGGAAACTTGCCAGCGAACGTTTGCCGCGCGGTTTGGATAATCTTTCCCTCAGCCATTCGAGCGTTCGATCTGGTTTCAGGTCGAGCGAAATGACGGCTTTGCCGTTCGCATAAATTTCATCGCGTATCAGCGCCGAGGCCGTGTAGATCAGGCCTCCCTCCAGCCCGTTTTTTGTCACGATGAATTCGCCCTGCTGACGAAACTCCCCAAACGACAGGACCACAGTCTTGATCGGATGTCCGTCATACTTCTCGCGGAAATGTTCGCTCCACTCTACGTCGAATCCGCAATTGGCTGGGCGCAGCGCTTCGACCAGCGCCCCGGCCTGTTCCAGCCAGGGAACCCATGCGCCGTCCGAGCCGAGCCGTGGCCAACTTCCGCCGCCGAGAGCAAGGAGGACAGCATCGGGTTTGACGGTCACTTCGCCATTGGGAGTGGCAAATTTGGAAACGATGCTCTCGTCGCCGTCCCCGGCGGCGAGGACGCCGTCTTGAGCGGATGTGAATCCTGTCCACTTGTGACGCAGGTGAAAGGTCACGTTTGAAGCATCCAAGCGTCTGAGCCACGCTCGCAGCAGGGGACTGGCCTTCATCCCCATCGGAAAGACGCGGCCCGACGTCCCGATAAAAGTTTGAATGCCCAACCCATGCACCCATTCACGCAGTTGATCGGCGCCAAACTCCCTGAGAAGTTGCTCAATGTTTGCGCGGCGATTGCCGTACTGTGAAACGAACACATCGAACGGATCGGAGTGCGTGATGTTCAGCCCGCTTTTACCCGCCATGAGAAGTTTGCGCCCGACGGACGGCATGGACTCGTAGACATCCACCTTCACGCCGCGCGCACTGATGATCTCCGCCGCCATCAAGCCTGCAGGCCCGCCGCCGATAATCGCTGCTGATTTATTCATGGGATGAGTATAGTATGCCGATGGGTATATGGACAAAACTCCTGAGCGGGTCAGGAGTTTTATGTGTGTAAAATACGTTTTGTCACCCTGAGCGAAATCGAAGGGTCTCCAGTGCAAAGGGCGGGGGATTCTTCGCCCA
>DATHRQ010000224.1:0-2290 GCA_035465095.1 Anaerolineales bacterium
GTAATATTTTCCTTCGTAAACTTCATGCCGTTGCCCCAGCGGCTTGACCGCGCCGTTGCCAATCTGGTATTCAAGTTTAAAGACCATATTGCAGTCGTTGGCCTTTTGCATGCAGCCGATCAGAGCCCTGAAATGATCGCCAGACTGGATATTGATGGCGGAGTATTTTCCGGTAATGATGCCGTTATTTATTTTCTCCGGGTGGGTTATCAATCCCGCGCCTCTCACTTCGCCGTCCTCCATTTTGGGAGCGTTGACAAAGAAGGCAAAACCGTTGGCCGAACCATCCGCGCCGGGGCAGCCCAACTGCTTGCTGGCATTGCGCCATGTTGCCTCGCACAGGTTGACGGCGAAATCGTAGCCCGTCACTGTGTAACCGCTGACTCTGACATCCACATAGATGCTCGAGGTGGCGAGCGCCCCAAACCCGAACTGGATTCCCGATCCGTTGCGCAGCACCCAGTATCCCTTGTAGCGGCCGTCCTGATTTGGCGCCGTCAATGGGATGGATAGATCGATGGTCTTGCCCGGTGCGACACTGACCGGCAGCGAGGTTTCGGTCTTCGCCCCGAACTTTTCTCCACTGATATACACAAGGTCGTAATTTGTCGTCCATGTGCAGGTGCCGGCATTCCTAATGCGCCAGGTCTTGGTGAAGGCGTTCCCGCGGCCGATGATCGAACCGTCCGGGTAGGTGATATCGGCAACGAATTCCGCTGCATCGCATTTGGCGGCAGGTTGTTGCTGCGTTTGTTGCAGCGGCGGCACCGAAGTGTAAGTAGGGAACTCTGTCGCTGTAGCACCCAGGACGATCGACAGTGTGGGTGTGATTGAAGACTCCGCCACTACGCCCTGTGTGGACATGACGCTCAACGTCTCAGCCGCGGCCGTGTACAGGGAATTCAGGGTTGCAGCGGGCTGAGGGGTGGCAACGCCAAAGGGACCACAGGCAAGGATGAAAACCATTGCGAGTGTCAGCCCCAGGAAATATTTGTTACGAGATGTGGACATTCAGGCCTCCGAATTTTAATAACGATCATAGTTAATGACGTTCGATGGCATTAAGGAGTTCCATAAAAAAAGCCGAAGTTTTGGCTTCGGCTTTTTGTGATAGCGATTATTTTTTTAGGCAGTCGTGTTCCCAAACGAACTTTCCAAAGTCCTTATATCTTGGCCCGATGATGATGAAGTTCATCCAACGCGGGGCCGGGCTATCGTTCAGGCTGATCAGCCATTCCCTTCTGAAGGTCACGGTTTTGGCGGCATCGACCTCGAAATATCGGATACCGCTTTCGTTGCCGTCGCTTTGATCCCAGCGGTAATCAAATTCTGTCGGGCCGTTGGTCGTAACATTGGCGATGACCGTGTATCTGACGTTCAACGGACAACCTGTTTCAGGCACACGAATCAGATCATAGGTCACATCCACCACCTCATATTTCTGTTTGGTCGATACGTTGATCTGCGCATAAAACGAAATGCTTTGCGGACCAACGCCGAAGTATTCGCCCCACGGGGCTTGAAAACGCCAATACCCTGTTGACATGCCTTCGGTGGCGGGCGCCTGCAGGTAGATCGAGATGTCGAAGGTTTCCTCTGGAGCCACGATCTCAGTCAGGGGGTAGGACGCCAGACCGCCCATGATCTCTCCATCCCAAAAGACCAGGCTGTAGGATGAATTCCATGTGCAGGTGCCCGTGTTGCGAAAGGTCCACGTTTTCCAGAAATATTCACCGGGGGATAACAAGACTTCGTCCGGCGGGCTCTCTCCAACCAGTAATGCCGATAAGACACAGCCCGGGTTGGACGATGAAGCCGCCGGTGTATTGGTGGAACCAGCCTCGGGTACGGATGTGGGCGGAAGGTTGGGAGCAGGCGTCAGTGTGGGAGGAGCCGAGACTTTCGTCAGGGAATATTGTGCCTGAACGGTCTGGGCAACAGCCGTTTCAATGTCCGATTGTGTTTGCGCAGGATTTCCGCATGAGGCGGTGATCACTGCCATGCACATCAGAATCGATATGGCTTTGAAGTTTTGCAAAATCATGTACTTCCTTTCTGGTTATGCTAGGGTACCGTAATTTGAGGTTTGATCCATACGGCCCAATCCTGTGCAGACGATCCGTTTGCGAGGATCGCCAGAACGAATTCGACGTTTTTACCTGCGATGGGTGTCAGGTTTACGTCGACGGATCTCAATGTGCCGTCACAGGTTTCTGTCCATGAGCCGAGCGGCGTAACCGAACCGCCGCCTTCCCTATAGTTCAATTGGAATGTTGCATTGCCTGCGCCG
>DATHRQ010000225.1:0-7007 GCA_035465095.1 Anaerolineales bacterium
AGCGGTCAAAGGAAGGGCGCAAGTCCATGCCGTTCCGCTGTGCCCCTACACATGATTTCACGGTGCCGGGATATACGTCAGAAAGTCAGAGGCCGCCCAGCCTGCGCGATTTTCATCATAGGGCGCGACCAGATACCACCAGGTGTATCCATCGGCCTCACGCGGACCGTCCTGCACGAGGAAGACCTCCGTGTCAAAGCCGAGGAAGACGGGTTCGCCGCTCAGTCCCGGTGCAGAGCGGATGCGGAGACCTTCGCCCTGCGTGCCGGTGATCTGAGCGTAATTGCCAACTGCGATACCCGTCGGCACGGGGCTGGGTGCGAACGGATCGACCGTCGCTGTGGCCGGTGCGCTGGAGGTGGCGGTAGGGGCGGCGATCATGGTCAGATGCGCGGGAGCAAACCCGGGGTCGGAGGATCGAGGCGCGGATGTCCATCCGATCGAGATGGCCGTAATGAGAAGCAAAACTCCCGCCAGAGACACTGCGCCGATTATGACCCATTTGTTGAAGAGTTGACGAATATCCATACCATCCTTTTTAATGCAGGGGCGAGGTCATCTCGCCCACCTGGGCGGGGCGCCCTACCGATATTTCAATAATTCCATCCCGCGCGGGGGCATGAGCATTTTCAACCCGCGCGAGCGGATGTTGATCTCAACCTTTTGTGCAGAGCCGCGCGGCTCGCCGTCGGTCTGGATCCAGAACGGGGACTCGCCTTCGATGCGCAAACTGTTGAACGTAATGCAGCGGGCATCGTCCGCGTTGATGTGATGTCCGCGCCACATATTATATGCATGACGCAGGGCATCGCCCAGATTGTTCCCGCTGAAAAGCCAGATGTCGAGCAGACCGTCGTCGAGATAAGCGTTCGGCGAAAGTTTGGAATGGCCGCCAAGGTAGTGACGGATGTTGGTGGACACGGCCACGATGTAATTCCCCTCCACCTCCACGCCGTCGGCCCACAGACGCAGCTTCACGCCGCTCCATTGCGCGGCCTGCCAGATGGTCTTGGCCGCATATTCGGGCATCGCAAAAAATTTCTCGAGCCGAATGCGCGGTTCGATGGAATGGATCGCCAGCGCATCCAGCCCGATGCCGGCCCACATCATGAAAGAATATTGATTGCACGTGCCCACATCCACGGAATGACGGGGTGCGTTCGCCAGAATGGAGGCGTTCCTGCGCAGCACCCACGGACGGGTCCACGAGAAGGGGCGCAGACCCAGCTCGATGCTCCAGACGTTGGCGGTGCCTGAAGGCAGGACGCCCAGCGCGGTCTCCGTGCCGATCAGGCCGTTGACGACGTTGCCGATCGTGCCATCGCCGCCGACGGCAAAGACCGCGTCTTTTCCTTCAGCCGAAGCCTGCTTCGCCAGCTCGACGGTATGTGCGCCGCTTTGGGTTTCTTGTGCGTCCACCTTCCAGCCGGCCGATTCCAACTCTTTGACCGCCGAATTGATAAACGGTTTTACGGAATAACGTCCTGCCATGGGGTTGTATACGATCACTGCGCTTCGCATGGGCGGAATTATAACCGCCACCCACCCCCACCGTCCTGCTAATGCGGGAAACCTCCCCCAAATACGAAGAAGATATTGAAATAATTATTCGAAGAACCATTTCATATTTGGGGGAGGCTGGGAGGGGGTATAATCCCCAACATGGAAGAAGGCATCGTACTCAACGACCGCTATCAATTGCTCGAGCGCATCGGCTCAGGCGGCATGTCGGATGTGTTCCGCGCACGCGACCTGATGCTCGAACGTTCGGTTGCGATCAAGGTCCTGCACGAAAAATACTCGAACGATGAGGACTTCCAGGATCGCTTCAGAGCCGAAGCGCGCGCCGCAGCCAACCTTTCACACCCCAACATCGTAACCGTCCACGACTTTGGGTTCGATCACGACCAGCTCTACATCGTGATGGAACATATCCCCGGCAAGGACCTCAAAACAATTCTGCGCCAACGGGGACGATTCTCCATCGACGAAGCCATACCGCTGATGGTGCAGGCCTGTGCGGGCGTCGGCTATGCCCACCGCGCGGGGCTCGTCCACTGCGATATCAAACCGCATAACTTCATTGTCACTCCAGATAAACGACTGAAAGTCACCGACTTTGGTATCGCGCGCGCCCTCTCCACCATCATGCCCGACGAACGCGCCGATGTGGTCTGGGGGTCGCCGCAATACTTCTCACCGGAACAGGCTGTCGGCGAAGCGCCCTCGCCCTCCTCCGACGTCTATTCCCTGGGCATCGTGCTCTACGAGGTGTTGACCGGCGCACTACCGTTCACCGCTCCATCCAGCGAGGAACTAGCGCGGCTGCATCTTCAGATGAACCCAATCCCCCCAAGTGAATACCTTCCGGATATCCCCTCCACGCTCGAAGCGATCGTGATGAAAGTCCTTGCGAAGGAACCCGCCGCCCGCTACAGAACGGCAGACCAATTGGGACGCGTCCTTTTGCGTTTTGGGACACAACGCGACGTGCCTCTCGCGCCATCCCTGAGCCTGACCCCTGAAACTACAGCCTATCAGGAACCAGACTCGCAGCCCGCTTCGCCCCCGCCGCAGCCTGCCTTCGACATCCCCGAAGTTAAACTCCCCGAGGTCTATATGCCCGAGATCGATTGGGCGACCACAGCACTCGGTTTGGGCGCACTGATCGCCGTGCTGGGATTGATCCCGTTTTGGATCTGGATCTTTATTCTTTACAATCCACGTTGATTAATGTGACAGTCATCTTGGAGGTGACTGTCACTTCGTTTTCACTATGCCAAACAAACACATCCTCGCCCCTTCCATCCTCGCCGCAGACTTCACCAAACTCGGTGAAGAGATCGTCGCCGCCGAATCGGCCGGCGCAGACTGGATCCACGTGGATGTAATGGACGGCCGCTTCGTCCCGAATATAACCATGGGACAATTTATCGTCGCAGCCTGCCGCCGCGTAACACAGCTCCCGCTGGATGTGCATTTGATGATCGAGAAGCCGGAGGAGCATCTCGAAACATTTGCCAAAGCCGGCGCCAGCGGGCTGACCGTCCACGTGGAGACCTGTCCGCATATTCATCGTACGCTGCAATATATCAAGTCGTTGGGGTGCAGGGCGGGCGTGGCGATAAATCCGGGGACAGCCATCGGGGCGGTGGAGGCTGTTGTAGGCGAAGCAGACCTGGTGTTGGTGATGAGCGTGAATCCCGGGTTTGGCGGGCAAAAATTCATTCCCGAATCCATCTCAAGAATCGCGCACATCCGCAAACAACTGGATGACTTGCATTCGTCTGCGTGGCTCGAAGTGGACGGAGGCGTCAGTGAGCAAACCATTTCGAAATTGAAGGAAGCCGGCGCAACAGCGTTTGTAGCAGGGACCTCCGTATTCAAACACCCGCAGGGGATCGAGGCGGGGATCGCTTCGCTCCGTTCGTAATAACGAAAGATACTTAAAACAAAAATCATGGCGCGATTTGCGCCATGACCTTCGTTCTGTGAGATCGATATCTAGCGGGTGGATTTCGCCAGTGTTTTGATGCATTTGGTGCAAAGCACTTTATGCACCCTGCGGCCCTTTTCCATCACCAACGTTTTTTGCAGGTTCGGTTTGAACTTACGGTTGGTGGCCCGCTGGGAGAAGGAGCGGCTGTGCCCGAAGGTTGTGGACTTTCCACAGTGTGCGCATTTGGCCATGATCGTAAAACTTCCTTTCTTGCCATAATTCCAAAACTCATTCCTTTTTTCAAAGGCAGAGCATTTTATCACAGAAAACTCCCCCGCTCAAGAACAGATTCTTTTCAGCGACGTGTGATCTGACCAGCACCCGCGCTGACCTTTCTGGTAATATTAACGCATATCCTTGAACATACTCACGCACGTTCATAATGAAGGGTAAAATCCTTCCGATCTTCAAAAACAGAAAAAACTGAAAAGGTAGACCATGGGCGAAGAAACAACATCTCTGGGCGGGATCCACATCTCGCCAAATGCAGTAGCCGCAATTGCCTATCATGCCGTGCAGGAATCATACGGGGTGGTGGGGCTCGCACCGAAGAACATAGCCGACGGCATCGTAAAATCCATTACGCGCGACCCATCGCGGGGTGTCACTGTAAATTACAACGGGGAGGATATAGATATCGAGGTCAATATCATCGTCGAATACGGCACACGCATCAACAGCGTGGCGGAGAGCGTGAAAAACACGGTTCGCTTCCATGTGGAAAAGGCGCTGGGGCTAAGAGTGAACAGCATCAGCGTCCATGTGGCGGGATTACGCATCAGCGATACGGATTAGGAGCAGAGAAACTAGATGGCTGTAAATACCGCACGCGTCGAAAAATTGCGTAGAAGGCAGGTAGATGGTCAGGCGCTGAAACGCCTGGTAGAGGCGGGGCTGACCTGGCTCCGCACGAACCAGGACATTGTGAATTCGTTGAACGTTTTTCCTGTGCCAGATGGGGACACCGGCACAAACATGGTGCTCACACTACAATCCGCTTATGATGAAATAAAAGATTCCGGCGAGAAACATCTCGGCAGGATGGCCGGTCTGGTCGCAAAAGGCGCGTTAATGGGCGCGCGCGGCAACTCAGGCGTGATCCTTTCGCAGTTGTGGCGCGGGTTCGCTCGCGGCGTGCAGGACCATGCTTCGCTGGATGCCGAAACTCTTGTGAAGGCCTTCGCTGAAGCACGCGATACGGCGTATAAGGGCGTCGTCAAACCGGTCGAGGGCACGATCCTGACCGTCGCCAGGGGCATTGCTGAAGGAACAGAAGCAGGCCTGGGGTCGGCGGAGGATGCGTTCGACATCCTCGAAACGGCCGTCAAGGCGGCAGATGAAACCGTCGAACAAACCCCTGAGCTGCTGCCCGTCCTCAAGCAGGCCGGCGTTGTTGATTCGGGCGGCAAGGGATTGTTCTTTATCCTGGAGGGCGTGCTGCGACACGTCTATGGCGAGTCGCTGGATACGCCGCTGGCAAGTGTGCAATCGCTTTCGGCCATGAATTTCGAGAACGCCATGCAGGAGGTGGAAGAGGGGCAGGATTTTGAAGTGGTTGTGGATTTCTTCCCCAACGACGGTTTCGAACTGCAGCCGTTCTATGGCAGGCTGGAAGAGATGGGCACTTCGATACAGGTCGGCGAGGGCGAAGGCATGTATCGCATGCACATCCATGTGCCGCTCGACAAACGCTATGAGCCGATCGATTACATCATGGAACTCGGAACGATCACAAACGTCGCCATGGAAAACCTGATGGCACAAATGGAGGATCTTCAACAGAGTTCAGCGCAGCAGCCTATCAAATTCTCTGATGTCGAAGCGGGGCAGATCGCTGTGGTAACCGTGTCGCCCGGCAAAGGCCTGACGCGCATCTTTGCCAGCCTCGGTGTGGCGGCCGTGGTGGCCGGCGGGCAAACGATGAACCCGTCCACACAGGACATCCTGGCCGCGTTCGAGAACCTGCCGACGAACAAAGTCATCATTCTTCCGAACAACAAAAACATCATCATGGCCGCGAACCAGGCCAAAGATGTGACGGTGAAAGAGGTGGAGGTTGTGCCAAGCCGCACCCTTCCACAGGGTCTGGCGGCCATGCTCTCGCTTCAACCCGACGGGGAGGTGGGTCCGGTCGCAGAAAGAATGACCAAAGCCCTCAGCACGGTTCAGACCGGCGAGGTCACGGTGGCCGTGCGCTCAGTCGAAATCGACGGCGTCCACTGCTCTGAAGGACAGGTGATCGCGCTGCTGGATGGCAAACTCGTCGCATCCAGCGATTCATTGGAGGATGCCTGTTTTAGAATGCTCGAGAAGGCGGATGCATCTGGGCATGAATTGATCACTTTCTATTTTGGTGAAGACCTGCCTCACGCCGAGGCAAACCGCATTGCGGATCTGGTACGCGAGAAATACCCAGAGCAGGAGATCGAAGTGCAGGAGGGCGGGCAACCGCACTATCAGTTCATTATTTCAGTGGAATAAGCTACCGCCCTGAGCGGAATGACGAGTGAAACGACATCGTACTCGAAGAGTAGGAGTGCAGTCGAAGGGTGGCTATGCCATTAAATTTTTAATTTTGCATATAATATGCGCTTCGACTACGGGTCTCGATATGCTTCGCTACTCGACCCTCCGCTCAGCGCGGAAAAATTTATTTATCGTTCTCAACGATCTTTGCCGCTCCCCCGACTCTTGCAACAAGTACATCTGTCACCCCTTCAAGTTCGCGTAATTTCTCTTCCACAGTTTTTGATTCTGCCTGCGGGCAGATGACATGCACGTTGGGTCCAGCATCCACCGTATAGCAAACTAATAACCCTTCTGCCCGCCATTCACGAACAGCGCTCATTACTCCCAGCGTGGCGGGTTTCCAGTAATGCAGCGCGGGATCTGACGTCATCATGACGGAATGCATCATATCTGAATCAAGTTCAACGATCGAAGCGAATGACTCAAAGTCACGGTTGAGAATTGCGTCACGGCAAAGTTCAAGCCGGCGCGGCGCATCTGCCACGCGCGCTTTCTGCAGCGGACTGGTCGGTGCGAGGGCGTGCCCTTCTGTGGAGCCGGTCTTCTTGTGTGAAGCGCTGACGATGGCAACGCAATCCGCCAGTTTCCAATGCTCTGGTTCGGCAATGGAGAAGGCATACGAGTCTTCATCGCTTGTGCCTGCCTGCCATTCGACAAATCCGCCAGGAATCGACCTCGAAGCAGAACCAGACCCACGCCGCGCAAGACGCGAGAGTTCAGGTTCGCTCAGGTCCAGCCCTGCTGCTTTGCTTCCCGCCAGTGCCAGCGCTGCGAATGCGGACGCGGATGAGGCGATCCCCGCGCCGGACGGGAAGTTATTCCCGGTCGTCACTTTTGCATGATCATAAATGTCAGTCATTCCGCGGATGATATCGAGAATGTACGTGACACGGTCCAATCCTTTGCCAGTCACATTATGCCCGTTGATGATCAACGCATCGGATGATAACGACTCTTGGAAGTTGACCGTGGTACGTGT
>DATHRQ010000226.1:0-4213 GCA_035465095.1 Anaerolineales bacterium
GCCTGTGATCGCAATGGGGATAACGGGAAACCCCGAGCGCGCCGCGAGATAGGTAACACCGGGCCTCCCCTCGATCAAGGCGCCGGTGCGGGAGCGCGTCCCTTCGGGGGCAATGACCAGACACTTGCCGTCTTCCATCAGCGCGATCATCTTGCGCATGGCTTTCAGATCCGGGTTGTAGCGGTCGATAAATAAAAAATTGAGCTGCTTGCCCAGCCAGCGGATCCATCCGATCTTCTCCCACTTTTCCGCTACAGGAATGAACAGATCCGTGCGGTCGATGCCATAATAAACCATGATGATGTCCAAAATGCCGATGTGATTGGATGCCAGGATCATCCCGCCCGTAAGCGGAACATTCTCCTTGCCGCGTTTTTCAATGCGGGCAATGGAATTCAAAAAGATGCGGATGAGAAAACGAAGAATGCGAATCATCATTTATTCAGCCAGCAATTCTTTCAACCGCTGATGCTCCGCGTATACGCCCCTATAACTTTCTGGCAGCAATGCGCCGATTCGGCACATAATTTCATCGGTTGCTTCGCGCATGGCCTGTTCGCGCCCCTTCCCTTTGGGAATATCGATATGGAACAGATCGCCGGCTTTTACGACGATCTTTGTTCGACGGAATCGTTTCAGGTTTTCAACCACACCATGGTCTTCCGTCCCTGTGACTGCCACCGGCAGGACGGGGTACCCGCTTTTACTGGCCAGAAACGCGACACCCATTTTCCCCTCCTGCAGCGCCTCCGTCTTGGACCGGGTCCCTTCCGGTGCGATGACGAGTAATCCACCCTGTTTCATTCTCTCAAGGATTTTGCGTAAAGCCGAATAGTCTGCTTCGAAGCGATTCAACCAGATCCCGTTGGCCGAACGGCCGATGGCGCCAAAGATGGGATGATCCTTATACTTCTCTGCAATCGGCATGATGATGTCTTCGCGGTCGAGCACGCATAAGATAACCGCAGTATCTAACCTGCCCAAGTGGTTGGCCGAAACGATCACATTCCCCGGGGGGAGCTTATCCAAGCCGTGAGTTTCGATGTCGGCGATAAACCTCATGATGAAACGAACGATGGATCGCAATGTTCTATATTTCATGCCCTCAATTTTACAACAGCAAAGCCGCCCTGTGGACAAGCGCAACAGTCCTGAGGACAAAAAAGCGGACGGTTTTACACCGTCCGCTTTTCAACAAGATAAGGAATATCTATTTCCACAAATAATCGTCTGACCTTTTGGCAGACCGCGTCGCATTCTCCGAACCGTATTTTTCGAACATGCGCTTGAAAATCTCCATATCGCCGGGAGACATATTGACGATCTCAAAGCCGACATTATATGAGGTCGGGTCGATATGGTCGTGGTGGCACCATTTACTGCGCCCGATGAAGGTCATCGAAGTTTTATCTGCCACGTCTGCGGTAAGTTCAATTCGGAGGCGAAAATCCTTTCCAACAGGGATCTCGTTATCGCAATCGAGCTTAAATCCGCCGGTGCTGATATCTGAAAGATAACCTATGATTTCCTTCGTAGCCTCATCCTTAACCTGCATGTAGTAGGTGAACTCACGGCGGTCAATTTTTCTCTTGTCGGTCATGGCGGGTGCTCCTTTCCTTTCATCTAGTATAAAAGATTTCACGGCTTACTTCAATGGTTCGTGCTTACAAAACTGTCTTTGTGATTATCCCAAGCACCATATCTGGGTGAAGCTGGCACTTTGTCTCAAGATGTGGAAAGCCCTGCGCTGGCGGGATTTCTAATCTGCTTTCAATATGTGCGTCAGGATCGTCGCTCCCGAGCCGCCGATGTTTTGCGCCATGCCGATCCTTGCTCCGTCCACCTGGGTTTCGCCGCATTCACCGCGCAATTGCTGCGCGACCTCCACAACCTGATATATGCCGGTTGCACCGACAGGATGTCCGCGCGCCTTGAGGCCGCCGCGTGTACAAATGGGTACGTCGCCGCCTGGTCGGATCCTGTCCTCCAGACCGAGTCTCACTCCTTCGCCTCTCTCAGCAAACCCGCAGGCTTCCAGCGACAGCGCGGCCATGATCGAAAAGGCATCGTGCAGTTCGAAGAGATCGATTTCGTCCCGGGTAATACCTGCCATCTCAAATGCCTTTTTGGATGACTGGTATGCGGCAGATAAAAAAAGCGGGTCTTTTCTGGAGTGGACAGCGATCGAATCGGTGGCTGCCGCCGAACCTGCCACGGTTATCCTGGGTCTTCCGTTCATCGCTGAGACCTTTTCCGCAGGGACGATGACCACCGCCGCCGCACCGTCGCCGGTGGGGGAGGCGTCCAGCAGGTTGATCGGCGTGGAAACCATGCTTGAGTTTTCAAATCTTTCGACATCGATGGTTTGATGCAATCTTGCAAACGGATTGTGCATGGCGTTGGCGTGCGCGTTTATCGAGAACGGGGCGAAGTCTTCATGTTTCCAGCCGAACTCATGCATATACCTGCGCATCACCAGTGCGTTCAAACCTACAAATGAAATACCCTGCTCGAGTTCATAGTCGGCATCCGCTGCGGTCGCCAGCGCGGAGGTGACATCGCGCCCGGCTTTGTCGGTCATTTTTTCGACGCCCACCACCAGCGCAGAGTCGATGTCGCCGGAGGCAACAGCCATCAGTGCGGAACGAAGCGCCGCCGCACCGGAAGCGCAGGCGGCTTCCACTTTGACGGCTTCCTGTCCCCAGAGTCCGATCCAGTCCGAAAAGAAGGTTCCCAATTGATTTTGACCGCTGATGGTGGAGGAAAGCATGTTGCCCACGAAGAGCGCATCCACTTTTTCGAGGCCGGCATCCTGCATGGCGGCGAAGGCGGCGTTGCCGCCGATCTCTCGGATGGAGAGATCCCAATGTTCGCTAATTTTTGTTTGTCCGATTCCAAGGATGGCTGTTTTTCTCATATTTGTATTTTAACTGATTCGTCTATCAGTTTCTATCTGATGAAGACAAAATTTGATATTGACCAATTTTCCTCATAATCATGCTTTAACTATGATTTTCTTCACTATGTTGCGGTGACTTTGCCTCTTAGAATTGGGGTAAATACCCCATGTTTTTTAGTTAGGTATGTAGGAGAGTCGAATGGGTCAGAGAAATAAATCTCACAAATTGCAGCTCGCGTTGGGTTTTCTGGTGCTTGGGGCTTTTCTGCTCCTTGTGACGATGACCTTTTCCTCGGCGGGTTCTGTATCTGCTGCCCCTTTACCTCAGGACAGAACGCCGTCGGATGAGACCTGTTTGTTCTGCCATCAACAGGCTGACCTGTCGGTAGACATTGGAGGACAGCCTTTGTCACTTCATATTGATGGCGACATTTTTGCAACTTCGGTCCATGCGCAGGAAGAGGTCGCCTGTGCGGATTGCCACTCGAACATCAGAAGCTTCCCGCATCCCGAAGTGACCGCCAGCAGCCCGCGCGACTTTTCGCTGGAAATGTATCCGACCTGCCAGGAATGCCACAGTGAACAATACCAATTGGCGTTGGACAGCGTTCACCAGACAGCGCTGGCGGCTGGTAACAACAATGCGGCCGTCTGCACCGATTGCCATAACCCGCACACACAGACACGGCTGACAAATGTAGTCTCTGGCGAATTACTGGAAGCCGCCCGCGTTCATGTCCCGGAGACCTGTGCCCAGTGTCACAGCAGGATAGTCGACACGTATAAGGAAAGTGTCCATGGGTCAGCGTTGACCGAAGAGCAGAATTTGGATGTTCCCACCTGTATCGATTGTCATGGGGTGCACAATATCCAAGACCCGACCACCAACACCTTCCGTAACAGCACACCTTATTTATGTGCGGAGTGTCACACCGATAACAGCATCATGGATAAATATGGGATCTCGACCAACGTATTGAACACTTACGTTTCAGATTTTCACGGCACGACGGTAAAAATATTCGAAGAGTTCTACCCGGACCAGCCTACGAACAAACCCGTCTGCACCGATTGTCACGGCATTCACGACATCCCACGGGTGGACGATCCTGGCGCAGGCATTGCCCACAAGAACAATCTGCTGGGCAAGTGCCAGCAGTGCCATCCCGATGCCACGACAGCCTCATTTACCGACTCGTGGATGAGCCATTACGAACCCAGCCCCGAGGCCTGGCCGCTCGTATATTACGTCAACCTGTTCTATAAGATCTTCATTCCCACGGTTCTGGGAGGCATGATCGTGTTCGTGCTGAG
>DATHRQ010000227.1:0-3911 GCA_035465095.1 Anaerolineales bacterium
TCCTTTCGAAATTCGGCATCATCGTCGGCGGATACGTGGCTTCCATTGGCGAAGTCCAGGCCGATTTTGGTGACATGCCTTACGAAGAACGTTTCGCACAAGCTGAAGAATCGGATGTGCGCTGTCCGATTGATTCGTCTGCACAAAATATGCGCGATGAGATCGAAAAGGCCATACACGGAAAAAACACGCTTGGCGGCATACTTGAAATCGTTGCACTTAACCTTCCAGTTGGACTTGGCAGTTTCATGCAATGGGACAAACGTCTCGAAGCCAGACTCGCCATGGCAGTCATGTCTGTTCAGGCGATGAAAGGTGTCGAAGTTGGGGATGCGTTTGAGAACGCCGGGAAACGCGGCACGCAAGCCCAGGATCCGATCTATCTGCAACATGCCAATTTACAACGTTTAACCAATCGAGCAGGAGGAACCGAAGGAGGAGTCTCCAACGGACAACCAATCATCATCCGTGCGGCTATGAAACCGATTGCCACCACGCTTCTTCCCCAGCCGACAGTTGATCTGGCGTTAAAAGCCGACTCTCCCACCAAATATGAACGCTCCGATTTCTGCCCCGTGCCGCGCGCCGTTCCCATCCTCGAAGCGATGGTTGCCTTTGTATTGGCGGATGCCCTGATCGAAAAACTGGGTGGCGACTCAATGGATGAAATGAAACCGCGTTTTGAAACGCTGCGTAAGGCAACCCTTGATGATTTGAAGATGGATAACATTCCGCATGTTTTTTGGGAGTAATCCGTTGGTTGAGTAGCCCTGAGCGTTTGTTGCGAAGGGCATATCGAAACCAACGAATTAGCTTGGAAAATTTTTTACCAAATAACCTTTAGAAACTGGTGGTTTCGATACTTTCCTCGTTGTCACTCGGAACTACTCAACCACCGAATAAAACAATATATTATGCAAAACATCTTCCTCTACGGTCCATCAGGGACAGGCAAATCCACCGTCGGTAAATTGCTTGCTGGTAACCTCAAACTCCCCTTCGTTGACCTCGATGCCATCATCGAGTCGAAGGCGGGTATATCGATTCCGCAGATCATGAACGAACAGGGCGAAGATGTATTTCGTGATTTGGAAACATCTGCGTTGAAAGAATCTTTAGGTCACGCTTTTAGCGTGACGAATCCGCAATCAACTGTCTTCGCCCTTGGCGGCGGTGCGTTATTGCGTGAGGAAAATCGAGCACTTGCTGAAGCAAACGGCAAAGTCATTTTACTAATGGCAGAATTGGATACTTTGATCACCCGCCTCGAATTTGATTCTAAAAAACGTCCGTTGTTCGCAGGCGACTTGCGCCAGAAATTATCGTCGATGCTTGGTAAGCGAGGCGAACATTATACTTCGTTTGAACATCAATTCAAGGTGGATGGAAAACGCCCCGGGCAAATTGTTCAGCAGTTGCAAATCGAGCTGGGACGTCACCATCTCTCTGCGATGGGGGAGTACGATGTAATTGTCGATTTAGTAGAGCGACTTATTAAGTCGTTCTACCCAAACTCCATTATTGTCACCGATGAAAACGTGGCGAAATTTCATCTTGATACGGTCAGACAAATATTGCCTGATGCCAAAATCATCATCCTCCCCGCAGGCGAGGCGCATAAAAATCTCGAGTCCGTTTCGCATTTGTGGGAGTCCTTCCTCGAAAACGGACTCGATCGCAGAAGCACGGTCATAGCCTTGGGCGGCGGCGTGATCGGAGATTTGGCGGGATTCGCCGCATCTACATACATGCGCGGGATGGATTGGGTCGCTGTGCCAACGACTCTGCTCTCGATGGTGGACGCCTCGCTGGGAGGCAAGACAGGCTTCGATTTGCCTGAAGGAAAAAACCTGATCGGCTCTTTTCATCCCCCAAAACTGGTTCTGGCAGACCCGGGCCTTTTGCTCACTTTGCCGGAACGCGAATTGATCTCTGGCATGGCGGAGGTGGTTAAGCACGGCATCATCTCTGAACCTGAACTGTTCGAATTATGCCGGCGCGGCATGGATTGGGTTAAGCAGAATCTTGAAGAGATCGTCAAACGGGCAATTGCGGTGAAGATAAAAGTTATCGAAGAAGACCCGTACGAGAAGGGAATTCGTGCGGCGCTGAACCTTGGGCATACAGTTGGTCATGCTGTGGAGCTTGTCAGCAGGTTCGAACTGCGGCATGGAGAGGCCGTCGCCATTGGCATGATGGTTGAAGCGAAATATTCCGCCCGGATCGGGCTGGCAGGCAGCGGGTTGGTCGAAGCGGTCGGAGGTACTTTGTCCGCGTTGGGCTTGCCCGTCCATATCCCCGATGGAATGCCGCGTGAGGAAATCATCCGCGCAATGCGCATGGACAAGAAGAAGAAGGCGAAATCCATTCGTTTTGCGTTGCCGGTGGAGATCGGCAGGGTCGAATTGGTGGAAGTGAGTGATCTTGAGAGTGTTTTGGAGTAACTATGAAAACATTAATTTTACACGGACCAAACTTGAACCTGCTTGGCATACGCGAACCTGAAGTGTATGGTTCGATGAGCCTCGAAGATATCAATAACAAGTTGATCGAATTAGGCAAAGAGTTGGGTGTGGAATTGAAATGCACTCAATCGAATCACGAAGGCGCATTGATAGACGCTTTACACGATGCACAGACCTGGGCGAAAGGTGTGGTCTTCAACCCGGGCGCGTACACACATACATCGATTGCGTTGCGCGATGCGGTCAGCGCGATCGGGATTCCAGTGATCGAGGTGCATCTTTCGAATGTATATGCGCGCGAAGAGTTTCGGCATACGTCCCTGCTCTCGGCGGTTTGCGCAGGAAAGATCGCGGGCTTTGGGTGGCGGTCGTACGTATTGGGCCTGAAAGCGCTGGTCGAAGTGTTACAGGATTAACATGATATTTTGTTATCTTGGAGAGGTAACGATATTTTTGGTGGCTGCTTGTGGGTTGATATCCCTCTCTGGAAGCGTGCTCTTCCCTTCGCGGTAGGCCATGTAGGCAGGAGACATGATCTCCACATCAGCTTTGTTGAAATGATCCTGAATATTTTGATGGAGTTCGGAATAGATCATGGCCATGAGCTTGGGGGTCAAAGTGTAGGCGTTGAGTTCATAACTGATGTAATAATCGTCGAGCGAAGTTTGAAGCACAAAGGGTTTGGGTGTAGTCTGGATATATGTTGTGGATAGGGCGGCGTTTATAAGAAGGTCATGGACCTTGCGCCACGGAACGTCGTAGCCGATCGTTACAGTGGTATGCAGGACCAAGCCCTCCTCTGCCGGCATGGTGCTGTAGTTGATAATTTGATTGTTCAACACCATGCTGTTGGGTATGCTAATGACAACGTTTTTGATCGTTCGAATACGGGTGACAAGAATGGTGCGTTCCACCACGTCACCTGTTGTATCGCCGATCTTGACCCTGTCACCGACCCGTAGCCCACGTGTATACGTCAAAACGATACCGGAAATGACGTTCGTAGCAAGGGCCGTGGAACCCAGCGAAAGCAGGAAACCAACAAAAATCGTGATGCCGCGAAAAACCGGGGAATCGGAACCGGGCAGGAAAGGATATGCGGCAACAAGCGCCAAGGCAAACGTGAAGAAACGCAGTAGCTGATAGGTGGGCGCGACCAGATCCTTGTGAAGCCCAAAAATTCTTATTTTATTGTTTCGCACACCATCATAAAAGAAGCGCAATAATTTTAGTGTGTAATAGGTTGCTGCGCTTATGAAAAACAGGTTTAACAGGTTGGGCAGGAACCCAAACAAGGCGGTGCGAAAGCCGTTCACTATGGAACCCGTTTTTTCGACAATTATGGATGCCAATCCCTGCGTTCCGGGGAAGAACGATAAAGTATAGGTTAGGCCGGCAATGATGAGGATAAGGGTTATTCCGTATTGAACATAACGGGTCAGAGAG
>DATHRQ010000228.1:0-10923 GCA_035465095.1 Anaerolineales bacterium
AATGCATTTTCAGATGCGGACGTAAATACCCTTTCCACGCTTGCCGATCAGGTTGCTATAGCGATCGAAAACGCCCGTTTGTTCAGTGAAGCACGTGAAGCGCTGAATAAATCAGAAGAAACGTTCGCCCAATATGTTCAACAAGAGTGGATCAGCTTTGCAAAACAGGCAAAAACTACTGGCTATAAATTTGACGGTTCCCGTACATCTCCGTTGGGTCCAGGTGAAAATCGCGAGAAGGCAAAAGAGTTATCCAAAACCGGAAAACTTTCAAGAGCAACAGATCGAGGTGTACTTTCGATTCCCCTTAAGTTCCGCGGACAGGTCATAGGCGTACTCGATATAAAGCCAAAAAACAAAAACCGCAAGTGGGCACAAGACGATATCACTCTGTTGGAAACCGCTGCCGAGCGTACTGCACTGGCCCTTGAAAATACCCGCCTTGTGGAATCCTCACAACGGCGTGCGTCACGCGAACGCACCATCGGTGAAATTTCGTCGAAGATCGGCGCGGTCAGCAACATCGAAGCCATCATGCAATCCGCGGTTGAAGAGCTAGGCCGCAAGATCGGTGGCGCGGCAGAAGTGACACTCGAACTCGACACCGAGCAAGAGAAATCTTAGGATTATTATGATTAGCTTAATCAGAAAGATATTTTCTCCCCCAATATTCCCTGACGACGAAGAAAAGACTCGCGCTGCAGAACTGTTGAACATCGTCCTTAACACACTCATCGTTGTGATCTTTTTGGCACTCGTTGGGCTCATACTTGGGGGTACAGTCCCACTGTCAGCGGTGACGATTATTTCGATCTTCTTCCTTTCCCTGTTTTTCATGAAAATTCCGGCTAGGCTTGGGTATGTCAAACAGGCGAGCATTGCCATTGTGATATTGATTACAGCAGTGCTGTCCGTGGTACTGGCGATCAATGGGACGATCCTCGCACCCGGCATTATCTTTTACCTTCTCGGAAGCGTAATGAGCGGTTTATTGATCAGCCGGCAAGCCATGTTCTGGTCTGTAGGTGCAAATTCTATAATTTTCATTGGCTTATTGTGGGCGCAACTTACTGGACGATTGCCGGAGCCCAATTACATAGTAACAATACAACAGGGTATCGTATTTGTTGCGGCATCATTACTGACCGCCGTATTGCTTAGCCTGTACCTGAAAAGACAACAGGAATCGTTGGAACGTGTACGCCAGAGTGAAGAACAATTGGCTTCCATAAATACCGAACTGGAACAACGTGTGGACCAGCGAACTGCCGAACTTGCGAATTCCACATTACAGATACAAAATCGCGCATCCCAATTGGAAGCGATCGCAAACACTGCACGCTCTGCCGCAACCATACAAAAGCTGGATCAGCTTCTACCAGCCATCGCTGAAGATATTAGTGTACGATTTGGTTTTTACCACGTCGGTATTTTCCTTCTGGATTCTAACAAGGAGTACGCCATACTTAGCGCAGCCAACAGTGAAGGCGGCCAAAACATGCTCGCGCGTGGGCACCGCTTGAAAGTTGGCGAACAGGGTATTGTCGGCTATGTCACATCCAGTGGATATCCGCGTATCGCGCTTGATGTTGGCGAAGACGCCGTCTTTTTTAACAACCCTGATCTGCCTGAGACCCATTCAGAGGTTGCCCTTCCGTTAAAGTTTGGTCGGGAGATCATCGGCGCCTTGGATATTCAGTCAACGGAGTCAAATGCCTTTTTCCAGGAGGATGTGGAAATATTCTCAGTTCTTGCAGACCAGGTTTCTGTCGCCATTCAGAACACCCGTTCATTGGAACAAGCCCAGCGAGCCATCCAAGAGTTGGAAATCGCATCCCGCCAGTCCACAAACCAGGCATGGAAAGGTTTTATGGAAACTGTCCGCGCAAAGGGATATCGATACGACGGAATAAAGCCTGAGCCTTTGAAAGAATCGTCAAAGGCCACAAAGGATAAGGATGCCTTATCGGTCCCCGTTCAGTTGCGTGGAGAAACCATCGGTCGCCTTAAGTTAAGACCCGTAGATCAATCCCGTAAGTGGACAGAGGACGAATTAGCGATCATCGAATCCACTGCAGAACGTGTAGCGATCGCACTTGAAAGCGCAAGGTTGTTGGAAGATGCGCAAAAACGCGCGTCTCGAGAGACCTTTTTATCAGGGATGGCAGCCAAGCTCAGTGGTTCCTACAAATTAGACTCCATCTTGCGCGACACAGTGGAAGATCTTGGTCAAACCTTGCAGGGATCAAAAGTTACCATCCAATTGGTAAATCCCTCTGCCCCGCCAACGTCGGCCTCAGATAAAGATAACGGCGCTTCAGAAACAAGGAAGGGGTCGGAATAATCATGACAATGCATGATGATAAACCAGAAATACAAACAAACTGGCTTACCCGCTTCTGGCGATTCCTGACGGATGCGCATCCTTCCGTCACGGATATTGGTGAACGCAGACGGGCTCAATTATTATCAGCGCTCTCTCTTATTCTTGTAATCGCCTTCACAGCAGCAGTGTTGTCCAACCCTCAATCTGTTACAGTTTTCATTATCTTTCTGGGATTAACTTTGGCCGCCTATATTGTCAGCCGGACAAGGTTCTTCAAAATCGGCGCTTACCTTTTTTCTTTTGGGTTTACATCGATCGCGTATATCACTTTATTCAATGGAAGTGCAAATAGCGTGGATACAGCCCTCTCAAGTATTGTGCCAATCGCATTGATCCTTGCCAGTGCCATTCTTTCACAGAGAGGTTTTTTTATACTGGTAATCGCAACTGTTACCGCAACGGGCAGTATTCAGGTCTATGCAGATCCAAAATACATTAATGACCCATCATTTTCTTTTGGCAGGACAGTAGGGACAATAACATCCACAGGCATTATTTTGGTCGGCATTACTGCGTTCCGTACAAGTGTGGAGCGTGCACGCTTGAAAGAAGTTGAAGACATCAACACAGAACTTGAAGATCTGACATCCAACCTCGAGCAACGCGTAAACGAACGAACGGCGGAGCTTGAAGCAGCCAACCAGCGAACATCACAGCGAGCGGCCCAATTACAGGCGATCACGGAACTTTCAGAGGCAATTGCAGAATTAGACGACCTGAGCGAACTCTTTACCGCTGTAACAAATCTTATCAGCGAACGATTCGGTTTTTATCACGTTGGCATCTTCTTGGTGGACAGCGAGAAGGAATTTGCGGTGCTCCAATCTGCTAATAGCGAAGGCGGAAAAACCATGCTCGCACGCGGACATCGGCTGGCATTG
The DNA here is from genome assembly GCA_035465095.1 of Anaerolineales bacterium. Taxonomy (GTDB): domain Bacteria; phylum Chloroflexota; class Anaerolineae; order Anaerolineales; family Villigracilaceae; genus Defluviilinea. Next base: position 3,268 of record DATHRQ010000228.1, read on the forward strand.
GGCACCGGCGTCGTTGGATATTCCGCACAGACAGGACAGCCCCGCATCGCTCTGGACGTTGGGGCTGATGCTGTTTTCTTCGACAATCCCGACCTCCCCAACACCCGTTCTGAGGTCGCTCTTCCGCTGAAATCACGTGACGACATTGTCGGTGTGTTGGATGTACAGTCTACGCAGCCAGGCGCATTCTCAAATGAAGATTTGCAGGTTCTGACCACATTGGCAAACCAGGTTTCAATTGCTTTTGAAAATACACGGCTGCTCTCCGATACCCGTGCTGCATTGGATCAAGTTCAGGAAGTGTATAACGAATTTACACGCACCGAATGGAGTCGGGCTGTATCCATCGCAGAACAGCCCGGTTTCCGCTATCAATCGGGTCGAATTGAGATATTGGAAGATGCGCTGCAGTCACCGGATGTGGTCGCCGCAGTTGAGAACGGTCGAATTGTGGTGAGTCAGGTCAACGGGTCCGAAGAGAAGCGGGGAACCACATTGGCCGTACCCGTAAAATTACGAGAACAAGTCATCGGTGTGCTGCATATCGAGTCAGATAATTCATCTCACGAATGGAATGAAGATGAAGTAAGCCTTGTCCAGGCGGTTGCTGAACGTGCTGCCATCGCCCTGGAAAATGCACGCCTCTTCCAGGATGCCCGCCGGCGTGCTTCAAAAGAACAGCTTATTTCCGAGGCATCAGCCCGTATTGGCAGCGCCCTCGACCTCGAAAATATTTTACAAACCACTGCAGAAGAACTGGAACGCGTTTTAGGCGGTTCCGAAGTGTTGATCCAGTTCCAAAACAAAGAGGCGCAGTCATGAACGAGAGACAACTCTCACCAATCGAAGATCAGAATGAGATAAAGCGCCTCGAGCGGAACTCGCTCATCTTGGCTGTGATCGCAACGGCCAGTGCAACTTTGGGTGGCCTGGCTGCCCTGATCTTCGACTTTTCAAATCCTGCGACAATTTTCCCGATAGCAATCGCAGGTATGGTTGCCATCCTATTGATCAGGTCTGACCGTTTCGTCACGGGCAATTGGATCATTATTGCCGTGAGTGTCATATCCACTACGGTAGAGGTAATACAACGCAGCGGCGAAGGTGTCAGCCGCGGGGTAATCGCTCTCGTTTTCATTGGCGGGTATGCGCTGGCGGCCATGCCTCGTTCGATGAGAGGCCGCATGCTTCTTCTTGGATTGTTTGTTGTGGTAGGCATCATCGCCTTGGATATTTTTGGTCCCGCCGGGAGACCTGTCACGCCACAAACACCAACTGTATTGGTGTTTACACTCTTCACAATTCTTGTATATTCCTACTTCATCGCAAGGGAATTTCCAAATCTCGACCTGAGAACCAAAATATCCTTTGGCATTTTGGTTACCGGCGGCCTGGCCGTGGGCGTCCTTTCATTCTTTGCGGTCACCCGGTCCGGTCAATTGATCGACAACCTCTCGGGACGGGTCGAAACTTCTGTTCTTCTATTGGCTGAGGACCAGTTGGTCACTCAAACTGAAACTGAGGCAGATTCGGCAAACCGTTTCTTTGAAGAAATCGCCGGCCAGGCACGCCGCATGGCTGAGTACCGCACCGCTCTCCAGGGTCAGCAGGCTGCGTTAAGCCAGGGTAATTACTGGAATGCAGAAGAGAAATTACGCCTCCTTGAAGATGGAAAATATGGGAACCCTTCCACAGATGTCTCATCGGTGTTTGTTCCCTCCACTGTTATACCGGACGCTTTGGTCTTCAGTGAACTGAACACATCTGCTTATTTGGATTTTTTGGCGCCCCAACTGCTCGACGAAAACCCGGCTTTGCTGGCAGTTTATTACATAGACGAAGAGGGAGTGGTTCGCTACTATCCAAACATTGAACTGGCTTCCCTGCTGCCTCATGACTTCGATGCAACACAACGCCCCTACTATGGAATCACCACGCCTTTGTCCAATCCACAGAGAACAACACGCTGGACGGTTCCATATGTGGATGCAGCGGGGGGCGGTCTCGTTGTCACCGTCGCCAGTCCGGTCTACATCCGGGATAGATTTAGCGGCGTAGTCGCAGCCGACGTGCAATTATCCAAACTCGCTGAACGAATATCCTCCATTGAGGTCGGGCAAACGGGGTACGCGTTCATGCTTGATGATGCGGGCCGTATCATTTCCATGCCAGCCGATGGGTATCAGTTATTTGGGTTTGACCCAGATAATCTACCTGCTGAGGACTACTCGGATCAGACCGTGCTTGGGGCTGGACCAGAAGATCTTCAACCCATCATTCAAAATATGCTTGACGGTGGAAGCGGCCTGAACACAATTAATATCAACGGTGTGGAAACCTATATTTCTTATTCACGGATCCCGGCCAATGACTATAGTCTTGCCATCATTGTACCGACTTCTGAGATGCAGACCGCCATCGTGGCCACGCGCAACGAAATAGAAAACCAGACCCGTTCTGCCATACGCACAGCCGGGTTGTTACTTGGCGCCCTACTGCTTATCGCAGTGATCGCAGGTCTTGGTCTCAGCCAGGTCATCGCAGCCCCGGTCATCCGCCTGACCGAAACTGCCAACCAGATTCTGGACGGCAACCTCGAGGCACAAGCCGAGATAACAACAAAGGACGAGATCGGAACACTGGCCCAGGCATTCAACGCTGTGACAACCCAATTGCGTGAGACACTGGCAGGCCTTGAAAAAACCATCGAAGAGCGCACTTCAGAACTATCAGCGGCAAATCTAAACATTGAACGTCGGGCAAGACAATTCCAGTCCATTTCACAAGTGGCACGAACGATCAGTTCCACCCACAATTTTGACAGCCTGCTGACCCAGATCACCACTGTTATCAGCCGCGAGTTCGGTTTTTATCATGTAGGCGTATTTCTGCTCGATACGGCCCGCGAATATGCAGTATTAAGCGCCGCGAACAGCGAAGGCGGGCAAACCATGCTTGCCAGAGGCCATCGGCTAAAGGTCGGCGAAAAAGGATTGGTCGGATTCGTGTCCAACACCGGCAAGCCGCGCGTCGCGCTGGACACCGGAGCTGATGCCGTCTTCTTCAACAATCCCGACCTCCCTGAAACGCGCTCGGAGATCGCCCTGCCTCTGCTGGCAGGCGACAACGTCATCGGCGTACTGGACGTTCAAAGCACAGAAGCAAATGCATTCTCTCAAGAGGACATCGATATTCTTTCGACGCTGGCAGATCAGGTTAGCATTGCCATCCAAAACGCGAGACAGAATGAGGAGACGCAGAAAGCCCTGGCTGAATCAAAAGCCCTTTCTCAGCAATTTGTACAGAGCGGCTGGCAGAATTTCACCAAACGGCAGAACCTTGCAGGCATTCGCCATACGGGAGCCAAGGCAACACTGCTTTATACAAAAAAAGCCAAGGGGAACGGTCAAAGCGTCGAGACTGCGAATCAACTCAAACCAAAGGGAAGAGGCGCAGTGCTCTCCATCCCAATAAAACTGCGCGGCGAAGTGATTGGCACAGTCGATGTGAAGGCCCCAGATACCCGTCAATGGGATCAGGATGAAATGGACATTGTGACTGCCATCATCGAGCGTGCCGCCATCGCCATGGAAAATGCGCGCCTGCTTACAGAGAGTCAGAGGCGTGCTGCCAAGGAACGCACGATCGGCGAAATTGCCGCAAAGATCAGCGCACAAAGTGAAATAGAAGATCTGCTTAAGACTGCCGCACAGGAATTGACACGGTCAATACCCGGCACAGAGATCGCGATCCAGTTTAGGAAGGACGAGACCGAATGACCAGAAATTTCTTTGCTCCGCCGGTTTTCGATGATCCTGAAGACAACTTCCGCGCGAGGTTCATCAATGGCTTCGCCTGGATCGTCATCGCTTTGTTAAGCATTGTCATCCTCGATGGCGGTGTGACCCTTTCCCTTGTTTCACTGGATCTGATCCTGCTTGGCCTGGTCGGCGTCCAGGCCCTGGCACTCTATTTGCTGCGAAGAGGCAATCTGAACGCCAGCGGTCTGATCATTGTCACCCTAAGCTGGATAGGGCTTACGTACCAGGCATTCAGTTCTGAGGGCGTAAAGGATGCAGTCGTTATTGCGTACATCGCGATCGCCCTGCTTGCAAGCATAGTGGTAAATTTGACTGCTGGAAGCATCGTCATCCTTGCCAGTGTCGCAGCCATCTGGGCATTTGTTCTCCTCGATGCGAACGGTATTATTTCGATGGCTGTTCCTCAAGATTCCATATATGCACGAGACCTGACATTTATCTTTCTCGCGATAACGACCCTGATCTATTTCAGCACATCAAGTTTACGAGACTCAGTCGCGCGCGCAAATAAAAGCGAAGAGGCTTTACGCGAGACCAATGAAGAACTACAGGAACTTAACCAGTCCCTTGAAGACCGTGTCTCCGAACGGACAGCCGATCTTGAATCGGCCAATCAGCGCAACGAAAAACGTGCGAAGCAGTTCGAGGCCATCGCACAAGTGGCGCGAGCTTCAACGACAAATGAAAGTCTTGATACGCTTCTTCCTCGCCTTACCTCACTTGTCAGCGAACAGTTCGGCTTTTACCATACCGGTATTTTCCTCCTGGATGAGGATCGAGAGTACGCTGTTTTAAGGGCTGCCAACAGTGAAGGTGGTAAACAAATGCTCAAACGCGGGCACAAGCTCCAGATCGGACAGACCGGCATGGTGGGTTTTGCATCGGCAACAGGAACACCTCGAATCGCTCTCGACGTTGGGGATGATGCCGTCTTCTTCGACAACCCCGACCTCCCGAACACCCGCTCCGAAATGGCTCTCCCCCTTCGCATTGCGGATGAGATCATAGGTGTGTTGGATGTACAAAGCACCGAAGAAAATGCGTTCCAGGAAGAAGACATTGAGGTGTTGTCTACATTGGCAGATCAGGTTGCGATAGCCATCCAAAACTCCCGTGTATACCAAACAATGCAGGAACTTGTTATCCAGGCGCAAAGAGAATCCGGCGCATATCTTCAAGATGCATGGCGCGTATTACAAGAGGAAAATACAAGCGTTGGATATCGAGTGCTGGGAAAAAATATTTCTTCAATGGATACTCCCCTTTCATCCACTCAGGTTCAAAAAGCAATTCAGAATAGACAAACTGTCTCAGAAAGCGGCGCAAACGCAACACTCGCCATTCCAATTCGCTTGCGCAATGAAGTGATCGGCGTAATGGATATCCGCATTCCTGAAGAACATGATTGGGATGAAGACGAGGTCGATATCGCCGAGGCAGTAGCAGACCGCCTGTCGCTTGCATTGGAATCGTCCTTGTTACTTAAGTCCACCCAGAGACAGGCAGAGATCGAGCGCATCACAGCAGATATCTCCAACAAGATAGGCGCGACATCGCAGTTCGACTCCATCCTGCGCACAGCCGCCGAGGAACTCAGCCGCGTATTGGGCGGCTCGGAGGTGTTGGTACAACTTCATCGGGATCAGCGACATGAAGAAAATGAATACTCAGAGAGAGATTTATCAAGATGAAAAGTACAACGACAGGCGAATTACGAAACCCAAACATTGACCTTCGAGCAAGGTATGCTTTCAATATTTCCCGTGTTTTAACAGCGGTATTTGTAATATCGGTCGGTCTTTATTTGTACCTGGCACAATCCACAAATACAAGTCAGCTTTATGCTCTTTCAGCACTATCTGCACTTGCGTCCATGTTAAACGTCTTCGCGATGAGGTACAGTCGCCAAAAAAAGGTGGAAACTGCCGTTTTACTAATAGTTGCTGGAATTGTCGTAATTATCCCGGTCATCACATTCCTCATCTCAGGGATTGGCCTCTTATTGGGTATCGCAGGCTTTATTGGCATTTTCATGATCGCCACATTGACATTGGAGCAGCCACACCTATCGAGGGCCATTATTGCTGGCGCCGTTTTGAGCATTGGGACGATTCTGCTCGAAGTGTTTAATTCTGCCGAGCGGCTCGAAATCAGGGCAATCAGCGTCTTTATCCCGGTTTTTTCCGTCATTGCCATCGCGATTTTTGGGTATTACATTTCCCAACAATTCGCCAATTACCCCCTGCGCATCAAGTTGATTTTGCTCTTTATCATTGTTGTGTTCTTCTCGGTGGGGTCGGTGGCAATCGTGACCAACACACTGATAAGAAATGAGATTACGCAGCAGGTTGGTCAGCGCCAGCAAATGCTTGCCGAAAGGTTTGCATTCGAAACCGGCAAAGACTTGGAAGCACAGGTGGAGAATCTTCAATCTGCCGGAACACAATTTGAAGAAACAGCCGCTGAAGTAAGCACATCGTATTCGGGTTCAGACAGCGAGATTATCGACCAAATCATCGAATTGGATCAGGCATGGATAGCTGCTACAGAGGATAGCGCCCTGATACGAAGCGTGCTTGACAATGAAACAGCCGATGAATTGAGGGAATTCCGGGAGATTTTCCCAAGCCATGTTGAACTGTTTCTGACAGATAGATATGGTGCCAACATAGCGGCAACCAACCGAACCTCCGATTACTATCAGGCAGACGAGGATTGGTGGAAACTGGCTTATAACCACGGAGAAGGCAGGATTTACATCAGCCAGCCGGAATTCGATGCAAGCAGTCAAACCTATGGCGTGCTCATTGCAATCCCAATTTATTCCGACGAAGAACTGGTTGGAATATTACGCAGCACTTATGAACTTTCAGCCATATTTGCAAATCTGGAACAGGGTGCATCCACCAGCACTGGCACAGAAGAATTTGATATGCGGTTTGCAAACGATGCCTTGTTGAATCCCGAAGAAATTCCAGGTTTAACGACTGTAACGGGAGGCTATGGCGAAATCCAATATAAGGGCGAACCCAGTCTGGTCAGTCAACAACTTGTATTCTCCTCTGAAAACAGCAATGCCAGTGAGGCTGTTTCAGAACTCGGATGGAGCGTTATCGTACATGAGGATGTGGTTAACGCCCTGCAGCCCGTTCAGGAGCAAACCCGCGCCATAACACTCATTGCCTTGATCGTCACAGCGCTAGTTGGTGTGTTGGGCTTATTCGCATCACAAAGGCTGGCCGCACCGATCCTGACACTGACAGACATCACAAGAAAGATCGAGGAAGGTGATCTTTCGACCCGGGCACATATTACAACCCAGGATGAAATCGGAGAGTTGGCAAACTCCTTCAACCGTATGACAGGACAACTGCAAGACACATTGGGAAGTCTGGAAAGACGCGTGGCAGAGCGTACCGCAGATGTAGAATCGGCACGTCTGCTCAGTGAACGCCGTGCACAGGAACTTCAGGCCATCAGCGAAATTTCGCGCGCCATCTCCACCGAACAGAGACTGGAAATTCTATTGCCCCTCATCACACGCCTGGTCAGCGTACGCTTCGATTTCTACCACGTCGGTATTTTCTTTGTGGACGAAACCCGTCAATACGCCTATCTGCAGGCTGCTAACAGTGAAGGCGGACAGAGCATGCTCGCCCGCGGACACCGTCTGGAGATAGGCAAGGGCCTGGTTGGCACTGTGGCCCAAACGGGAAAACCCCGCATCGCCCTGGACGTTGGGTCTGATGCCGCCTTCTTCGACAATCCCGACCTCCCAGATACCCGCTCCGAGATGGCCCTTCCCCTTTCCGTCCGTGGTCAGATCATCGGCGTG
>DATHRQ010000229.1:0-2313 GCA_035465095.1 Anaerolineales bacterium
CGATTCACAGGTCCAGATGGAGGCGCGTTTTGTGAAGATCAATCCGCCGTCCTTGCGCAGGGACAGGCATCCGATGGTTTCATCCGATTCGAGGAAGACCTCCGCGTCCGCATAAATGCGATGATTGAGAATGTCGACCCAATACAATGTTTTCGTATGCGCGTCCCAAACGGGACCCTCGCCCAGCGCGGCCTTGCAATCGTACAGGAGTTCTGCCTTCACTTTAGAGCCAGTCGCGCCGATAGAAAATATACGTTGCCACTGCGGTCAAACCGACCGCAATACCGATCACGGACAGGAACGCAAAGGGATTGTTCTCCCCCGGCAGCGACACGTTCATGCCGTAGAACGCCGCCACAATGGACGGCAGGTTCAGGATGATCGTCAGCGCGGCCAGCGCCTTCATGACGCCGTTCAGGTTGTTCGAAATGATCGAAGCAAAGGCGTCCATCATGCTTGAGAGGATCTCGGTGCTGATGTTGGTCATTTGAATGGCCTGCTGGTTTTCAGTGAGCACATCCTCGAGCAGGTCCTGGTCTTCTTCGTAATGCTTGAAGATCTGCATTCGCTGGACGCGCTCCATCATCACTTCATTGGCACTCAAAGCGGTGGCGAAATAGGTCAGACTCTTTTGATATTTGAACAGTTCGAGCAGTTCCCGATTGCGCGTGGATTTCTGCAGTTGATCCTCCACGATCTCGGTCATGCGGTTGATCTCGCGCAGATGTGTCAGATAACGAACGGCAGACTCAAGGAAGATATACAACGTCAGGCGGTAGCGTTTGCCTGTCTTCATTGTGCGGTATTTCCCGTCTGCCAGCACTTTAAACATTTCCTTGTCATAACGGCAGATCGTTATGATCGTATTCCCGCGGATCATGATACCAAGGGGGATGGTGATGTAGGGAATATCGTTATGCGGCTGCTTGTGCGGAATGCGAAGCAGGATGAACGTAAAATCCTCCTCGCGTTCGATGCGGGGCATTTCATCAAGATCAAGTGAATAATTGATGTAATCAACATCGATCCCCCAATTGACCAGTCGTTCGGTTTCCTCGGGCGTCGGGTCGATGACTTTTATCCACGTCCCGTTCGCCATCGATTCGAGTTGTTCGAGCCCCCGCTCGGTTGATTTATAGATCGTGAGCATGAATGCCTCCTTGCGTAAGTTCACCACGCAAGGACGTCCATCCTGCGTGATATTATTGATGCAGCAAAACGAATACCGCGCCCGTACTGGGCGGCTGGCTCTCGGTATTGCCTGGATCACTCTCAGTCGTATACATTATTTTCCTTACCAGAGTATTGTACGCCTGTTGGAGGAAATCCACAACAGGCTGGATAGAAACAGATGAAATCTGAAACGGAAAAGAAACCAAAAGGTCATTTCGCTCGCGAGCACACTGTCGTTTATGTTGTGATGCTGGCCGGTGCCATCCTGCGAATCCGTCAATATCTGACAGGACGCTCCCTTTGGCTGGATGAAGCCATGCTGGCGTTGAATATCGTCAACCGCAGCTTCTTTGAACTCTTCAGGCCCTTGGATTACGACCAGGGCGCACCGATCGGCTTTCTGATGGTCGAAAAGGTCTTCAATGTTTTCCTTGGGAGAAATGAATATGCCCTGCGCCTCTTTCCCTTGATCCTTGGCCTGCTCTCGTTGTGGACATTTTATCTCGTCCTCAAGCGTTTCCTCCACGATACACCCTTCGTCATTGCCGTCGCCCTCTTCGCCTTCAACCCAGCCCTGATCTATTATTCATCAGAACTAAAACAATACTCCATGGATGTTTTTGCAGCTATTACGCTTCTGCTGCTTGCAATCCACTATTTCGAAAAACCTTCCCCCAAACGACTGGGGATTATTGCAATGGCCGGGGTTCTGGCACTATGGTTTTCACACCCGGCGCTGTTCCTGCTGGCGGGCATCGGACTCACACTCTTGCTGGTACACGTCCAAAAACGCGGCCTTCAAAATCTCACGCCCATCCTTGGGGTAGGACTCCTGTGGCTGGCTAACGTCGGATTTTTATATTTCATCTCGCTGGGCAGCCTGCGGAACAACGCCTATATGCGCCAATACTGGCAGGATGCCTTCGCTCCCATGCCGCCCTGGAGGGATCTGCCCTGGTACTGGGATACATTACATTTCAACGCGGACACGCATTTTGCCGTGACCCTTGCGCCCTGGTTGCTGTTCGTGTTACTACTTGCAGGCTGGATATACCTGCTCAGGCAAAATCGAGAAATGGGCATGATCATTGGATTCATGCTGTTCTTCACCCTGCTGGCCTCCTCCCTGAAACTATATCC
>DATHRQ010000230.1:0-2690 GCA_035465095.1 Anaerolineales bacterium
CGCTTCACTCTGTGCCGCGTGCGTTCGATCCGCGATATAGTTCATCGAAGATATGTGCCACATCCTCAGACGGGACTCCCATGCCCGTATCCGCCACTTCTATGACAATTGACCGTCCATCCTCCAAAGCGCGCACCTCGACCGATTCATCCTCAGGCGTGAACTTGAGCGCGTTTTCGACGAGGTTGTAAGCCGCTAAAAGCAACAGATCGCGGTCGCCGGTAATGGACGGGAACGGCGAGGGGACCCTGGGGATCAGCAAATTGATCTCACGCCCCTCATAGGCAGGGATGACTCGTGCAGCAGTCACCACGTCATCGAGAAGCTCGGGCACATCCACAGGAATCCGTTCGATGAGGCGTTCCTCCAGGTCAGACAGTTTTCGCAGATCGGTCAACAAACGGATAAGCCGTTCGACCGCACGATTCGCATTCCCAACCGCACGTTGACGTTCCTCATCGGTCTTCTCCTCCTTGAGGTTGACCAGCGCAGCGCGTAACCCCGTCAGCGGATTCTTGATCTCATGATCAAGCCTGCGCATAAAGTTACGGCGATTCTCGCGTTCGTCCTGCAGATAATCGGCGTACATCGTTTGCGCCTGCGAGATATGTTTCCTGTCCCGGCGGCGAATAAGCATGAAAGATAACGTGATAAAAAAGCCGAGCAGAAAAGCAAGTATCCGTGAGTTTTTGATGCTCATACCAAAGACGATCCCGGCAAATCCCATATCGACCGAGGCAAGAAAGGGAAACTCATCAGGAAATAAAATGCCGGCTATGACAGCAAGAAGCAGCCCCACCCCAACAGGCAGAATAACCCACATTATCCATGACCGCCATTTTTTCAAAAATGACATGCCTCAACCTTCCCCATGCACGGAAGCGATGAAACGATAGCCTTCGCCTGAGATCGTTTCGATAAAACGCGGTTCAGCCGGATCGTCGTTCAACACTTTGCGGAGTTCTGCCACACGGGTATCAACAGTGCGCGTGCCGGCCGGGTATTCCCAACCCCAGACCACTTCGAGTAATCGTTCGCGCGTGACAGCCTCGTCGGGGTGTATCATCAAATATTCGAGCACAGCCAGGGCCTTGGGCGTCAGTTCAAGCGTATTCCCCGCCAGCGAGGCACGCCGGGCGCGCCGGTCAAGGACGAGGTCTTCTGCGGTTAATAACCATGCGGCGGAAAGCGAACGTTCGCCGGGGCGTGCCCTGCGTAATACGGCCCGTACCCGCGCCAGCAACTCATGCGGATCGAAGGGTTTGTTGAGGTAATCGTCTGCGCCTTCTTCGAGGGCCAATGCGCGTTCGGAGGCCTCTCCCACCTGTGTCAGCAGAATTGTCGGCGTCCAGATGTTGGATTTACGCAGGCGGCGCAGGGTTTCGCGCCCGTCCATGCGCGGCATGAGCACATCGAGGATGATCAGGTCGGGGTGATGTTTCTGGGCCTTATCGAGCGCGGTCAAACCATCGGCAACGACCAGAACATGGAAGCCGGCACGTTCCAGGAACGGCGCCAGGCTGTCTGCAATGGTCGGGTCGTCGTCAGCGAGCAGGATGGTGGAGCGTTCGTGGGGCATGGGGTGCCTTCCTCACCCCTGCCCTCTCCCCGCGGGAGAGGGTGTTTGAAGGTGAGAGAAAAGCCTGGTCATGTGGACCAGGCCTCTCGCAGGGATGAAGCGGGGCGTTATTCCGTCCAATCAAAGGTTTGAATGATCCAATCGAATATCTTAGACTCGTCTGCCTTGTCGAATTCAGGCAAGGGTGTGGCTGAGTTATCGGGAGTGGTCGAGTGCAGGATAAAGGTCAGGCTGACGCAGTTATTATTTGATGACGCGGAATAGGCAGTGTAATCATACCGATTGCCTGCGGCGGCACCGGCACCGACTTCCTTTAGGAATTGGATACCGTGGATGGTGACAGTCTCAGTTGCAGACGGTTCACCCCCGATATCCGGGGACTTGCATGAAGCCGCGTCCTCAACCACGCTGACGAGAACATATTTCTCCGAGAGATTCGTGCCGGCGTTGATGGGAAGCGTAATCCGCGCGCTGGTATCGCTCGCGGTGACAAGCGTGGCATCTTTTGGATAACCCAGGGAAAACCCATATTTTGTATTTTCAAGTTTTTCCCAACCGTCGGTGGATATCGGCGTGGCGGTGGCTCCCGTCGATGAACCATCAGGGCGGTATATGCGCGGGCCAACCCAAAGGGCGCGGTCGCCTGTCGGTGACCCGACAGCGAGTGTGGTCAGGATGAATTTCACATCCTTGCCAGCCAGCGGAGTCAGGTCGACATCCACGTTGAAAACGCCGCCTTCGTGTCTTTCCAGGAATGGACCCCAGAATGTTTTGATGGGTTCGGTGCCGGTTTGATAATCGAGGCGGAAAACAACGTAGCAACTGGTCGCGTCTTTTTCACAGTTGATGGTGGATTGGAAACGATCGCCGCTCTGGACAGCGAAGGCGGGGTAAATACCCTGAATGTATCCATCCTGTTTATTTTCCGGGAAGGTGATGAGACCTGCGCGAGAATCTGTCGTTCCATTTTCAAGCTTGGGATTGCTGACTTTCAGCACAAATCCCTTGGCATCCCCGTCGGTGCCTGGGCATGGCAGCGCTTCGGGGCCTGCACCGCTGTGCCAGGAAGCGCTACAGGCGTTCGCGGCAAAATCATAAGCGGTTCCTGTTT
>DATHRQ010000231.1:0-3385 GCA_035465095.1 Anaerolineales bacterium
GCGAAGCCATATCCGGGGATAAAGAGAGGCTGTCCCTTCATGGTCAAATATAGATTTGTCGGCAGCGCGACCACGCCTTTTTCAAGCTGCTTACCGCTTGCGGTCGTGGAGCCGCAGGTGGGTATGCCGAGCCTGCACGGCGAATAGGACGTGGCGTACATTTGCGCGGCGCGCCAATACTCGATCTGCACGCCATTTACGGTAGCCGTATTGACCTCGACCATGGTGCCATACCCCAAAGTGCGGGTCCGGGCCGGGCGCACCATCGTCTCATCTTCGGTGATGCGCGAGATTTCTTCTCCATCTTCGTAACGAATTCGGATGCGCTCCACCGCAAGGCCATTTTCGCCGGGCGAAAGGATCTGTGTTTGATCGAGCGGGACATCGGCTGCGGCGACCAGTTCGACCTCAAATGGGATCGGCTTCTGCGCCAGCAGCACTGATTCGCTGACGCGCACCACCCTGATCTGCCCGCCGGGCGGTAGCGCTTCATTCTCAGAAGGGAGGCTGTAGTCGAGCCCAAGCAGCGGAATCCCAGCTTCGACCAGCGCCTCACCAACCGTCCGCGCGGAGGATCGGGTTTGCAGGCTCCCGCCGTCCACGCTGATGGTTAGCTCTCGTGGCGACGTAATGGTAATTGTCATCCCGTCTTCGATTTGACTGTGCAGTGGCGGGTCGATCTCATCTGCAGCGTGTAGCCAAATAGATACTTCCGCCAATAATTCGGCCACTGTAAACGCAGAAGATCGGATTTCCTCCTGGCCTTCGGGTGTATTAAGCGTCACGGTCACTGCACGGCGGATTTGTAGCGAAATCGGGTCTTCAGAAATCAGCTGGTCGAGCGCGACGGAGAGACCGTTGAAGAGAACTCGGTCATTTGAATCTAGGGATAGGCCTGCCTGGGTTAGCAGTGCCGAAGGAACCCGCTCCTCAGTTTGGAGCGTGATGATCTGGCCGTTGTCGATGATCGTAACAACGGACGGAGCGGCGGGTTGGCAGGCGACAAGCAGGAGTACAAAAGCCAGAACCAACCCGCGGTTCAATTTCATGCGGATATTATAGTTTAGACAAGTGAATGCTGCATCCACACGTTGGGTTCGATATAAACGCCCTCATCCTTTTCGACATCCAAATCCATTGCATTGAGAGCACCGGGAATGATGTACCCTCCGCTTTGGGGGAACTTTAGGCCGGTCCATTTTTCCCATGTTGCAGCGGTTCCAGAAATGACCATGGCCTCGTGGCAGGGTTTAATGATCCTGCCTCCCAGGCGGGCGTGGACTCTCAGCCACGCGTCGAAAGGCAGTCCTTCATCGTTCGTCCATTTGATGTAATCGTCGATACTGATGAGCGGATACATACTCTTCTGGCTTGGCCGCACGGGAGCGACAAGGTTTTTGAATCCCTTCGACTTCCCGATGGATTGCATGGCTTGGACCATTTTGGTACTGAGTCCCTGTCTCTGATAATCGGGGTGAATTGCAACCTGAATGGCAGATTGAATGTTTGGCTCAACGCCGTTCTTGTGATCCTCGATGGCCTTCAAAAAGACCCAGTCCCAGCCGCCTTCGGGCAGATCTTCAAGAGGCAGAACCCAGTAAAATGGAAGGCTGTTTCCCATGGCCGCCATGCGGTCGTTTTCTGTGTCCAGCATGGCAAATTGATAGTCACCGAATCGTTCGAATAGATTGTGCCAGTGTTCATCGGCGATCGGGTCGTGCAGCATGAACTCGGGCCATGATGCATCGGCGATTTCATTTGCACGGTCGTTGTAGTCGTCGAGGTCGAGGTTATTGGGTGTGATGAGTTGAAATCTGTCTTTTGTCATGATGTTTTCTCCAGAGTGTAACGGATGAACTGCAGGGCCTCGTTTAGGATGTCAGGTTGCTGTCCATGCGCTGAAACGACGGCCTGATCGATGAGCGGACGCCACTTTGGGGCGAGCGTCTTCTTTGCCCATTGAACAGCTTGTGGTTTGGAAACGATTGTCCCATGTTCCAGTGCATGCAGCGCGCGGCACATGGATACTATGGCATACGCATGATATTCACTTCCACGCTTCAGCAGCCAGGGCTTATCGTCAAGCATGGGAAACCACCATTCACGCAAAGTACTGAGCACCGCACTTCGAATATCATCCGGACTTACAAAGTCGATCAATGTTTTCGGGTCTGGTCCTTCCAGTACAACCCCGTTTTCACGAATTACATGCCGCTGGATGATCCAGTCGCTGCCGCGTCTGTCGAGATAGAAATTTTCCTCGTTGACCGTTGGGCAGGGAGCACCATCAGGGTCGTGGCGTCGTATCAGTTCTCTATGGACATAGGAACCTTCCAGCTTGGCTGCCCATTTTGATCCAGTTTTCCAGATGCGGTTATGCATGGTTTCCAGCTCGGAAACCAATTTTTTTGGAAGTACACTTTCCGTAACGACCAGAAAGTCAATGTCACTGGATTTGAGGTCGAAGTCTCCGCTGGCGAATGAGCCGTAGAGATACATTCCGATGAATTGCCTGCCGAGCACTGTCTTTGCCTCTGTGAGCAGTAGAATTAAAATCTTGTTTACATCTTGGTAGGGAGTAGGGTGTAAGTTTGACATGGTTACCTGTAGTGAGTAGTTATTAAAACGAAAACCGAGGGCAAGCCTCGGCTGTATTATCCCGACAAGTTAATGCTGTCGGAGTACACAGTCGGCGACAGGTGTCGCTACTGGTATCAGCGGGTTAGTGCCCTAAATATGAGTATGTTCTACAGGTTGTCTGTCATTTCCTATGCTCCTGATTTCCACGAACGGCAAAATTATATCACGCAGCGTAATACCATAGACGATATTTATGACATTTGTCATTTGTATACATATTGGTTAAGTTGTATATTGATATTACCCCAAGTGTAAAGGAGAAATGCAAAATGAAGAAATATACCATTACAATCAGTGTGGTTTTCGTTCTCTCACTGCTCATCTCTGCCTGTGGCGGTGGTGGCGCATCGACTGAGATCGATGTTGTCATGACCGACTTCATGTTCGAGCCGAAGGAGTTTACGGTGCCTGCCGGGCAGGAGATCACTGTGAATGCCACGAATAACGGTGCTGTGGAGCATGAGTTTGTCATCTTCAACTTAGGTATGGATGCAGGTGAAACATTCGACGATGAAGACGAGGAAAAAATCTACTGGGAAATTGAGGTGCAGCCGGGCCAATCGGCAACATCATCCTTCACCGCTCCAACGGAGCCGGGTGTATACTCAGTGACCTGCGGCATTGAGGGTCACCTCGAAGCCGGCATGAATGCCTTGCTGACTGTGGTCGCCGCTGAATAGTCAAGAAAAAATGCTTAACAAAACTTCCGTAGCCTTTGAGGTTGCGGAAGTTTTGTTTACAATGG
>DATHRQ010000232.1:0-3633 GCA_035465095.1 Anaerolineales bacterium
CGGGCTGCGCGGCATTTGCTACGTGGAACTCTCGGTCGAATCGCTGGGCATAGACGTCCACTCGGGACTGGGCGGTTCGATCTTCCCTAATGCTGCCTGGCGTTTAACCTGGGCATTGTCCACACTGAAAGGACCCGACGAGCGCATCCTCATTCCCGGCTTTTACGATGACATTAAAGAACCGACCGCACGCGACCGCGAGTTGATGGACGCCCTGCCTGACGTAGCTGATGAATACAAAGAGCGCTACGGCGTCAAGGAATTCATCAAAGGCCTCACTGGCGGAACCGACCTCAAAATGGAAGAGGTTTTCACCCCCACCTGCACGATCTGTGGCCTGACCAGCGGATATCAGGGACCCGGCTCGAAGACGGTTCAACCGGCATTCGCCTCCGCCAAAGTGGACTTCCGCCTCGTGCCCGACCAGAAGCCACAGGATATCCTCAAAAAACTACGCGACCATCTCGATGCGGAAGGCTTCGAGGATGTTCAGATAAAATTTCTGGGCGGCGAACCGGCCGCGCGTACAGACCCAGACGACAGCTTTGTACGAACCGTCGTTCAGGCAGCGGAGGAAGTCTACGAACAGCCGATGCAGCTAGTCCCGATGGTGGGAGGCTCCGGTCCAAGTTATCCCTTTGTGCACGACCTCGGATTGCCTGTTGCAACAGCGGGGCTGGGCCACCCCGATACACGCGCACACGCGCCGAACGAAAACATGCGTATTGATCTTTATCTCAAGCATGCACGTCACATAGCTCGTGTAATAAAGGAGTTTTCAGAGTAGTGCGTTGATTGTCATCCAACTATACATGACAAATTTCCGTATTTTTACAAATTTTGTGTATTTTTAAATTTATGTTAATTTGCCTGATATAATAAAAAAGAGTGGAGTGGTTCCATTCAAACGTCGAATGTAGTATCTAATAACTGGAGGAGGCACAAAATGAAACGTTCGTTATTCAGTATCTTTACGGTCCTCGTGCTGATGGGTTTGGTCTTATCAGCCTGCGGACCAAGCACACCTGTGGCGACAGACGCGCCGGATGAGCCGGCTCCCCCCGCAGCCACAGACGCGCCACCAGATGAACCTGCGGCAACAGACGCACCTTCTGAGCCACAGCTCGTTGGGACGATAAAAATCGGAGCCGCGCTTTCAGAAACCGGCACCTATGCCACCATCGGTCTGGATGTCCGTCAGGGTTATTTACTATGGGTTGACTATGTAAATAACGAATTGGGCGGCATCAACGTCGGTGGTGATCTATACGATGTTGAGCTCATTTTGTACGATGACGAAAGCGATGCCGATACAGCCAACAGGCTCATCGAACAATTGATCAATGAAGATGAGGTTGACTTCATTTTTGGTCCGTACGGCAGCAGCCTGACCATCGCGACCAGCACCATTACCGAACAGTATGGCGTGATCATGATCGAAGCCAACGGAGCGGCTGAAACGATCTTCGATCGCGGGTATCAGTACGTCTTTGGTGTCTTATCTCCAGCGAGCTATTATTCCAAGGCAGCCATTGAAGCATTGGACTCCGCTGGCGCAGAGACAATCGTTGTTGCTGTTGAGGATGAAGCGTTCTCAATCGCAATCAATGATGGCGTTCTTAGATGGGCTGAAGAATATGGGTTGGAAGTTCTGGCAGTAGAAAGCTACCCAAAAGGAAACACTGATTCATCTCTCTTTGACCCGATTATGACAAAATTCAAAGCTCTAAATCCCGATGCATACATTAACGCCGGTCATCTCAACGATGGGATTGCCGCGCGCGTGTCTGCACAGAGCCTGGGTTTCTGCCCGGGAGCTATGGTATTCATGGCTTCTGCCAATGTCCCAGCTTTTGTTGGTGAGCTTGGCGAGAATGCTGAGTATGCGGTTGGATCCACGCAATGGCAGGAAACCATGTCCTATCAGGGCATGTACATCGGCACACCGCAGGAATACTACGACCGCTATGTTTCCATGTACGGTATGGACCCGTCATACCAGTCTGCTGAATCAACCGCTGCCGGCTTTGCGCTGCAGTATGCGCTTGAACAGGCTGGCACGCTGGACACTGAAGCTGTGCGTCAGGAACTGTTGGATATGGACATCATGACTTTCTATGGAGCCATCAATTTTGATGAAACCGGCAAGAATGTTGCCCATGCCATGGCCGCTGGCCAAATCCTGGATGGAAAATTCCAGATTGTATGGCCGCCGGAAGCTGCAGTAGAAGAATTCGTATACCCGGATCCAAGCTGCAGTCAGTAAGAACATTGTAGGCTAACGTCTATAAGCAAATCCAGCGGTCAGGAAGATATCTTCCTGACCGCTGGAGCAACAATTGAATGATTGCCAAGCAAGATACCTTCAACCTAAAAGATGAGGAGTGATCATGGACTTTTCTGAGCTGTTGAGCCAAACACTTATTAATGGGATATTGATCGGGGGCATATATGCAGTGATGATGCTTGGTTTTTCAGTAATTTGGGGTGTTATGGGGGTGATCAATCTGGCGCACGGCGATTTCCTGATGGTGGGCGCCTACATGACCTGGGTATTGAATAAAACCTATGGGTGGGAGCCATTTGTAGCGCTCGTGGTTGTCATGCCTGCAATGTTCATTTTAGGGTACGTAATACAGATAATCTTGATCAACCGCGTGATAGAAAAACCGATTCTTATCTCCTTGCTGGTCACCTATGGATTGGGAATTGCGATGGCCAGCACTGTCAAGCTCATTTATACAGCCAATCCTCGAATCACGGAAACTGCCCTAAGCGGATTTTGGGAATTCGGAAATGTTGTCCTTCCTGTAACAAAAGCGTACGTGCTCGTTGGTGCCCTGATCATGATGGGCGGATTGTACCTTCTATTACAACGGACCCGTTTCGGAAAAAGCATCCGCGCAGCCGCCCAAAGCAAGGAGGCTGCAAGGATCGTTGGAATTGAAATTGACAAGGTTTATGCCTTTACCTTTGCGATCTGCATTGCCTTGACCGGTGCAGCAGGCATGCTGATCAGCCCCTTCAGTTCCATCAATCCATTCATGGGTGTCGACTGGACGCTTAAGGCTTTTGCAATTACAGCCATGTCTGGCCTAGGAAACATTCCCGGCGCTTTGATGGGAGGCATGGTGCTGGGTCTGGTTGAAAATCTATTGGCCACCTTCGTGCCGGGCGTCGGTTCCAATGTTGGAATTATCACTTCTTTCGTTTTATTGGTAATTGTACTTGTCACCAGGCCACAGGGATTGTTCGGCGGCCTGAAAACCCAGCAAGAGATTCGGTAGCATGGCGTCCATAGGCTCATTAATTGGCAGGATCGTTTTCAATCGATATTTTTTGATAGCACTCCTGGTGGCATTGTTCCTTCTCCCGACCCTGGCATCCGCCAGGGATTGGTGCAGGGATCTGCCAGCCATGACCAACTCCCTACAGGAGATGGCTTGCAATTACCTGGTGGAGAATAGACCGGTTACAAATTCCACATTGCTTATATTTACTCAATTGTTTATCCTGATAATTCTGGCAAGCAGTTGGAATTTAACAGGCGGGTTCACCGGATATATTGACTTCGGTCATGCAGTATTCTTCGGGATCGGTGCTTTTACTACGGCGTTGTTAATGGGCGCTTCA
>DATHRQ010000233.1:0-2713 GCA_035465095.1 Anaerolineales bacterium
CTTAGCGGAGCGATAGCGTAGTCGAAGAGTGGTTCGCAAGGAGGATCCCCCGTTTTATATTTGGTTGTCGATTATTTTTTCTTCAACCCCGGCAAGCCGCCTGCCTCACCGGCCATTTGCACCCCGCGGACGATCGCTTGTGCCATGACCTCCGCAGCGAATGCGCCCACAGAGGTCACGTCCGCTTTACGATTGCCCGTGGAGAGGGCAAAGATCACGTCGCCGTCGAGCATAGTGTGTGCGGGGCGTATCGTTCTGGCGATTCCATCCTGTGCCATTTGAGCGACCTTGGCGGCCTGCGCCTTCGTCAGTTTGGCGTTCGTGGCTACAGTGCCGATCACGGTATTTGCATGTGTTACAGGGTTTATAGAACGCCTGCCGACCGGCTTCCTCATCATTGCAAGGGTATCGGCAAAATATTCCCTGCCGCCCACACGTGCCGGACCGATCCTCCCGGACCTAAGTCCCGCGATTAATTCGTTTGAGTTTGGATCGACTACATCGCCCCAGGCGTTGACGGCTGCAAGCGCGCCGACCACCACGCCTTCACCGATGTCCATGCTTGCGGTTCCCTCTCCCGATTTCATACTCAGTGCAGCCCCGAACATCTTCCCTACGGACGCCCCCGTCCCCGCGCCGACGTTTCCCTGGGCGGGTTTGTGGGAGGAGGCTGAAGCAGCGGCTTCGTATCCCATGGCTAAATCAGGCCGAACGTCTGCCTGACCGATTCCCAAGTCGTACAGGATCGCCGCAGGGACGATGGGAACCCTGGCTATGCCGGTATTGAATCCGATTTTCTGCTCTTCGAGATATTTCATCACGCCGCTGGCTGCGTCCAACCCGAAAGCCGAACCGCCTGCCAATGTAACGGCATGCACTTTCTCAACCAGATTGACCGGGTCGAGCAGGTCGGTCTCGCGTGTGCCGGGCGCGCCGCCACGCACATCCACACCAGCGACGGCTCCCTTGCGGCATAGGATGACAGTGCACCCGGTCAGGGCTTCGTCGTTTTGCGCGTGCCCCACCTCGATGCCGCGTACATCCGTGATGGCGTTGTCCAGTTTCATCTACTTTAGGTGACAGTCACCTGAATCCTTTCCTACTCCAAAGTGCGGACGAGGCGCAGGAATTCCTTCCACTCCTCCTCGAAAAAATGCACAGTGACGTTGTTCAATTCCAGGTGATAGGTGGTTTCTCCATCGGGCTCGTCAGCCTTCCACGCCAGAAAGTTATCGGTTTCTGCGATCGTTTCCGTTTTTGGGTTATCCTGGTTGTTGCTCATTTTCTTCTCCTTGATTTTCCTGGTTGTCCGTGCCTGGTTCTGCATCCTTCGTGTTTTTGTCGAAACGTGTCCTCAGGTACTGAATAAAGTTTGCAATGATCTCGCGGATGCCCGGTTGGGGCGGTTCAGGTTCTGGTTTGGGCCAGGGGTTGAGGTCGAGCATCTTGCGCATGACGTACCTGCCGAGCAGAAGAGTGGTGGCGAGGAACGGCGCAGCGATGATAACCCCCAGTATGCCCAGAAGGTTTGCCGCGATAATGGCGGCGATCAGCACTGCGCCGGGATGTACTTTCAGGGTGTGCGCCATGATGCGCGGTGAAATGAAGTTGTCCATGAACCAGTCTATGACGGCGGTGCTGATCACCACGATCAGCATGTAGGGCAGGGCTTCGAGACCGAATGGTTTGAAGGGTTGGAAATATGTGACCAGCGCCATAATAACCCATGTGATGGCCGGCCCTACATAGGGCAGGAATTTTGCCAGGGCGGCCATAAAGGCAAGGCCCAAAGCATAGCGCACGCTCAGGGCCGGCAAAAGGATCGAATAGATGACCAGCGTCAGCAAAAAGATGATGATCTGTCCGCGCAGGAAGGCGTTCCAAATGCGGCTGAGTTCAATGCCAAGCCTGCGGATGTCCTCTGTATAGCCAGGGACCTCAACTTTCAGCATATCCTCCCGCAAACCGCTGCTCTCTGCCATGACGAAGTAGGAAACCGTCAGTACAAAGATCGTCCACCCGATAAACCCGGCGGCGCTGCCTGCGATCGTCCCCAATAAATTACCTGTTTGTCCGAGCAGGGGTTCGATATAGGTAAGCAGTTGCTGGTTGATGTCCGTAAGATCGAACGAGGTCATGTCCAATTCATAGGGACCGATGACGAAGGTTTGTGTGGAGATTTCGGTGATGTATCTGGGCAGGTCTCTGATGATCCCCTGGATGGACCTGACCAGATTTTGAATCTGCCCGACCAGACCCACTCCGCCCCAGGTGAGCAGGCCGATCAAAAGGACGGCCAGCAGAATGAAAAGGATCGTGACCGAAACCTTCCAAGGGATGCCCAGCGTGCGTGAGATCATGGCGGTCAGCGGGTGTAGAAGGTAGGTGATGATAAAGATCATCAACAAGGGACCGATGAGATTCGAAAAACGATAGACCAGGAATGTTAAGATACCCAGAATCACCAACCCGACCAATAATTTGGTTGTCGGGGTCCAGCGCGGTGATGAAGCAGTTTTTTGTGCCATAGCAGGGAACTCCAAATTAATTACTATTCTACCGCTTGTATCACAATTTGGTAAACTTTCGACCAGTCCAAAAGCCAAAATCAAACAATCAGCAGTGTGTCGCACCCTTTGTTTGCCGCAATCATTAAACAAAAATTCCCCGTGATGCCCAAGCGTCACGGGGAAATCGTATAAACGTATCAATT
>DATHRQ010000234.1:0-4507 GCA_035465095.1 Anaerolineales bacterium
AACACATAATATTATTCCCAAACCATCTCAAAAAACCTCACCAATTGCTGCAACCCCTTTTCGAGAGGCTGCACCTCGATAAACTCGTTCTTCGTGTGCGCGCCACCGCCCTTTGTCACCCCCAGCACCAGCGCAGGATAGCCTCTGCTCAACGGGATGTTCGCATCGGTCGAACCGGACGTCAGGGCAGTATCCAATCCCTGTTTGTGGAGACACGTCTGCGCCAATTTGATCAGCGGATGCCTGGGACTCAACTCGCCGGCAGGGCGCTCCCCGATCACCTTCGCTTCTATACGAACCCCCGGCCTGCCCGCACCTTCGATCAGCCGTTCCACCCTTTCGACCAGATCCGCCAACTCATCGGGGCCTTCCGAGCGCAGGTCCAACTCCAGCCACGCCTCCGCAGGGATGACGTTGATCGAGGTCCCGCCGTTGATCTTGCCCACGTTCATCGTCGTCCGCGGACGGGACGGCAGGCGCAGGGATGTCATTTGACGGATCAAACGCGTCAACTCCAGCACTGCCGACGGCTGACCATAGTCGGACCATGAATGTCCGCCCTGCGTCGTGGCTGTGATGCGATAGCGCTTGACCCCCACCGCCTTATGATAGACGTGTCCGAGCGCCATGCCTTCCAGAACAAGATAGGCAAGCACGTCCTCACCGAATCGATCCGCCACAGCTTTCATTCCACGCAGGTCACCCAGACCCTCCTCGCCAACGTTTGCGACGAACCAGATGTCCCCGTGTTTCGCGCCGAGCGGAGCATCAGCGTAGTCGACGTGCCGTTCGCGCAGCATCCAAATCAAACCGAAAAGCCCGGCAACGCCGAGCGAATTATCCCCGATGCCAACGCCGTATACTTTATCGTCTTCGCGTTTTACACTCAAATCCGTCTCGAGCGGAAAGACCGTATCCAAATGCGCAGAAACGATCAACGGCTTTGTGTCTTGCCTCTGCCTTTCGTTCTGCACCAAAAACCCATAAACATTCCCCACATCGTCGATCATCACGTCCTGCAGACCCTCTTCCACAAAGGAATTGCGCACAAACTCCGCCCGCTTTGACTCGTGAAACGTTGGCGCAGGGATCTGTTGGATCTGAATGGCAAGATCGACGATTCGGTCAACGATGTTCTGCATGTGTATATTTTACCCGCCCTTACTGTGAATAATTTTCTATATCTTTCTGACCATATCCCTTAAGGCGCTCAAGCGGGCCTCCGCCAGCCCCGGCATCACATCCAATGGATGAAATGGCCCGTGCCCTTCCAACTTCAAGGAAGAGGAAACGTTCCCATACAACACGCCCTCCAGCGGATCGTAATCCTTACAAAAGCCCGCGACGACTCCGCCGCCAAACGCATGGCCCGCACCGGTCACATCCTGCCTGCGTGCAGGGTACGCGGGAATTTCCCATCTGCGCTTCGTATCTGCATCATACAACAGTTGCCCGTTGAGGCCGCGTTTGATCACAACATATTCACATCCATATAAGGAGATCGCTTCCGCCATCTCCCATAGGTCGTGTGTTTCGCTCTGAAAGAGATTGCGCATCTCCTCCTCTGAAGGAAGAAAAATTGTCACGCCGTTGAGCAGGGCGGGCAATTCGCGGCGGGAAGTCGGGGTCATTGTGTCAGATGAAGGGTCAAGAACGAACGTGTGGACGTGTCCGCGCTTGAGTCCTGCGATCAACTGCGTCTGTGTCACAAGGTCCATCGGGCACAGATAGGCGGCGCGCGCGGTGAGGTAATCGTTGGGTATGTCCCCCACTGTCGGTTTGATCTCCTCGTCTGGTTTCTTATCGGGCTGATACCCCAACAACGACTTCGGGAATGTCATCTCACGCCGCGCAAAATGAGAGACCGGGTTGACGCGGTTGGCCTCGAACGCTTCAGAATAGGCGATAAAATCGCGCACATCCATATCCTTCGAGAGTATACGCACGCCGCTTATATCAAAGCCATGGGATTTGACATCCTTCAGCCACGCACGCGGATAATCATTCCCCACGCGTCCCACCAACCCGACGCCTGATTTCCAGACGCCAAGCCCGCCCGCCGCGTAAAGCAGACTCCCGCCCGGCATATCAAGCCGCGGCCTTCCCGCTGAAGGCAAAACGAATTCGCGGGTTAGCCGGCCGAAGACGACGAATTGAATGTCCATCGATCTACTTGGCCTTCAAATCCTCTTCCCGTTCAGGGAGGGTAAACTGCCTGATCGATTCCCGATCCAGCAGCCAGTTGAAGTTGCGATTTACGAACACCAAAAATGCCCACCCCCATGGAAAGATCCACATCGGCCGCGGACGACGCACCAATTGCACAACTGCCCGTCCAACATCCTCTGCTGAAACTGCCAGCGCTTTAGGGGTCGTCATACCTGTCTTGCGCTTGATGCCTGCATGTGATTGAAATTCGGTCTTGACACTGCCGGGATAGATCATCGAAACATCGATACCCCACGGCTTGACCTCACGGCGCAGAGATTCAGAAAAACCATGTATGGCATGTTTGGTCGCGGCATAGACGGTATAGGTCGGTGAACCGATCAGGCCTGCCGTCGAACACATGTTGATGATATGACCCGAACGCTGCTTGATCATGATCGGCAATATCTGCCGCGTCGTTTGAATGGTCCCCAGCACGTTGACATCGAATTGAGCCTGAATATCCTTTACAGGATCGAGGTTCTCCAACCAATCCAGGCGTCCGAAGCCCGCGTTATTGACGAGAACGTCCACGCGCCCAAATTTTTCCACAGTTTTATGCACCAGCGTCTTAATATCGTCCAGTTTTGTCAGATCAGTCTGTACGACAAGCGTTTCTGCAGCAGCCTCCATCGCTCCAATTTCCTGTGCCAGCACATCGAGGCGGTCTACACGGCGGGCAGCCAGCACGACCATTGCCCCCTGCGCCCCAAACTCACGCGCCGTCGCTTCACCGATCCCAGACGAAGCACCGGTGACGATAACCACTTTACCCTTTATTTCCAAATCAATCTCCTATCGAAAAAGCTGGCTGTCACCTTAATGCGTCTTATGGACCCCATCTCGGTTGGTAATCACAATACCCGTTGTTCGTTAAGCGCCGCAGGTCCGTGCCGTCAATGCGGATGACGTAAATCTCGCATCCATGGTCTTCGCCGTAATTGTCAAAGTAGGATGTGAAAGCGACCCACTTTCCGTCCGGTGAAAAGGACGGCCCCTGGCTGTTGCCGCCGCTGGGTGTCAACTGACGGGCGTTGGACCCATCGGCATTCATGATAAAGAGTTCACGGTCCCACGCCGGGCCGGAATAAGTAACGATGTAGTTCCCGTCTTCCGACCAGTCGCTGCGCCCGCGGATGGCAGGCAGGTTCGTAATGGTAGTCTTGCCTCTGCCATCCAAATTGACCGTATATAGCTGAACGAGCCCATTGGAATCGGAGGCAAACAATATTTTTTTACCGTCCGGCGACCAGGTCGGATCCCAGCCATATATTCCGGAAATATTGAACGGATCCCCCCCATTGCGGTTTGCGACGATGATCTGGAGGTTACCCGTTCCCGGATTCGATTTTGTAAAGACGACAAACTTTCCGTCCGGGGAAATTTCAGGTGCGGTCTCGACGCCGTATCCATTTGTAAGGCGGTTGACACTGCCGTCATCGAGTTCCAATTCATAGACCTCATAGTTGTCCGTGCCGTAAAATGCCGAATACACGACACTTTTGCCGTCCGGCGCGAGGGACGGGTAGAAATGTGCCCTCGAGTCGTCGGTGGTCAATCTGCGAAAACCTGTGCCGTCTGCGTTCATGATGCAGACCTGATCAATGGCCCGTACTTTGAAGATCTGGCAGGTAAAGACGATATGCCCGGTAAGCCCGTCTGCGGGTGAAGGTGAGGGTACGCCGTCCGAGGGAAGCGCTGCGGGCGTAAACGTCGTCAGGTCGAGATCGACCGTCGGCTGCGGGGTTTCAAACACCTGCGGCGTTGAACCTGTCAGCGGGGTGGAGGCCTGCATGGTGGCAAACAGGTCTGGGGTCGGAGTGGAAGCGGCCGGCAGGTTGCATCCTGTAAACACCAGAAGGATAATCAGGAGTGTTGATATAAGTCCGAATTTATTCGATGTCCGTTTCAATGGATTCAAAATGAAACTCCTCACCAGATAGGATTTTTGCGCCGAAACTGCCGCAGTGCGGGCAATGGATTTTCCCGTTTTCAGGATGATATTTTTTAAAACAAGCCATGCACTGCGTCTCGGCAGTGATAAGACGAAAGTGTAGTTGGGCGTGTTCCAACGGCGTACCTTTGCTCAACTCGATCCAATGAGTTTGGATTTTATCCCGATCAAGTTCGGCCATTTCGCCAAGCGCAAGATACACGCCCCTGAAATGTGACGAGTCGGACTCTTTCGCCAGTTGCAATGCCTGATGGAAGATCGTTTTTGTGGCTTCAAATTCACGCATATGATCCCGGATATATCGGATAAATTATACATCCAATGACATTCGTACCGCTTCATCCA
>DATHRQ010000235.1:0-7420 GCA_035465095.1 Anaerolineales bacterium
GGCATCAACAAGTGGAAGATGCATGGATTTGAAACTGTAAAGGGAAATTAGATGGATAAAGAATTTTGGGTATCGCTCGCGGAGAACGATTACAAAATTCCTGAAAGTCACACGCTCGAAGAACTGACCGAAACGCTCTTCGGCTATCTGGGCAGTACCGATCCCGAAATGCGCGATGACATTGCCTATCTCGTTTATGCCAATTTTCTCAAGCGCGAGATGTACGCACAAGACGAAATTAGGGAACATATCAATAAGCTGCTTAATAATTTAGACAATGGCATTGGCGAAACAAACACGGATTCTGTCTTCCTGCGGACTTTCTCTGTGCTATTGCTGGCCGAGATCGTTTACAACGACAACAAAAAGCCGCTGCTAGACAAGGCACAGGTTGAGACCATTCTTTCCAAAGCCCTTTCCTACCTTGAGGCAGAGCAAGACCCGCGCGGACATGTCCCCGTCAAAGGCTGGGCGCATGCACTGGCTCACACCGCCGATTTATTGCAGGAGCTTGGAAAGAGCCGCTTTGTCAACAAAGATGACTTTGAAAACATCCTGAATGGTATCGCGAACAAGCTTGTCCATTCCACAAATTGGGTTTACATCCACGGCGAGGATGAACGATTGGCAAACGCTGTGGCTGCGATTTTGCAAAGGGATGTGGTTTCGATTGAGTTTCTACAAAACTGGCTGAAATCCCTGAAAGAACCTGAAAAATCCTGGAAAGGCGCGTACATGGATGAAGGGCAGGCGAAAGCGTTTCATAACGTCCGTAACTTTCTGAGGAGCGTATCTGAGTCGATTCGCAGTTCTGAGGACCTGCCTCGCAGAAAAGAAGTGGAAGCCAGCGTTCTTGAGGCATTGGACGATCTAAAACCATATTAGAGTATATGAACTCCATTAAAAAATACTGGGCGATCTTCCAGATCACACTCATAAACAGTCTTGCCTACCCCGGCGAACTGATCGGGCGCAGTTTGATGATCATGCCGTTCATGTGGATCTTTTATCAGTTGTGGAAGGTCACGTTCGCCGCGGCGGGAACAGATACGATCAACAGCATGACGCTATACAGCACGATGTGGTATCTGATGATGGCGGAGACGATCGAGCTGAGCCGCCCGCAACTGGCGCGCACGATCTCGGACAACGTCAAAGACGGATCCATCGCCTATATACTCAACAAGCCCTACAATTTTTTACTCTATCAATTCAGCAACTCGATGGGCGAGACCATCTTCCGCGCATTGATGAACGCGATCTTTGGCGGGATCATCGTTTGGTGGCTGGTCGGTCCGCCGCCTGAGCCGCTCGGATGGGCGTTCGCTCTCTTCGCACTGCTCGGCACATGGATCATGAACTTCTGCATTACGTGCCTGATCGGTTTATCCGCTTTTCTGGTGGAAGAAATAGCACCCTTCATGTGGATCTATCAAAAGTTCGTTTTTATTCTGGGCGGTTTTCTCATTCCGCTCGACTTTTACCCAAACTGGCTGCAATCCATTGCCAAGGCGCTGCCTTTCGCGTACATGATCTACGGGCCGTCAAAGTTATTCGTTGCACCTTCTTTTGATCTGTTTATAAACATTATTTCCCTGCAGCTCGTCTGGATTCTTGTGCTGGGCGCCATTCTGATACTTGCCTATCGACGCGGCGTTGCCTATCTCACGGTGAATGGAGGTTAGTTTTATGTCATTGCGAGCGCAAGTTGCGAAGCAATCTTCAACCTAGTAGGAGATTGCTTCGTCGCAAAGAACAAGTACGCTCCTCGCAACGACAGATGAAAATACCATGAAACATATCAAATTCCTCTTTGCCGTCTGGCAGGCTAATCTGCAATCCGTAATGGAGTATCGCGTCTCGTTTATTACCCAGGTCATCGGGATGATATTCAACAACTTCATCTACTTCGCGATCTGGATCATTTTCTTCGACCGCTTCAAGGAAGTCCGCGGCTGGGGCATAGGAGATATGTACGTCACGTTTGGGATCATCGCCAGCGCGTTCGGGCTGGTTGCCGTTTTCTTTGGCAACGCATTCACTCTGGGTGATATCGTCAACAATGGCCGGCTCGATTACTACCTCTCCCTGCCGCGGCCGGTGCTGCTTCACGCCACTTCAAGCCGCATGATCTCGAGCGGTATGGGCGATATTACCTACGGCTTTATCAGTTATGCTCTGTCGGGTCAATTCACAGCGGACGGATTCATCCGATTCATCCTCGCCATCCTTTTGGCTGCCACCGTCTTCGCAGCCTTTCTTATCCTAGTGAACAGCATCGCATTCTGGGCGGGCGTCGTGAACAGTCTGTCCAACCTGATGCTCAACGCCATGATCACGTTTGGCATCTACCCGATCACCCTATTCGACAATTATGCCAAGCTGATCCTGTTCACCGTCATCCCCGCCGCGCTGATGGGTGCCGTGCCCGGCGAGTTTGTCCGCGCGTTCACCTGGCAGACTCTGGCGCAGCTCCTGTTCGGGGCGGTGATATTCCTTGGGCTGGCGGTAACAGTTTTCAGGCTGGGTTTGAAGCGCTATGAATCGGGCAGCGCGATCCAGGTCGAAGTGTAGATGAGTCTCAAGGAAGAGTTGGCGCACGAGATGGAGAGCACGCGTCAGGCCTTTCATCACTTGCTGGATTCTGTCCCTGAAGCCTTGTACCAACATCCCAGCGACAACCCTGCCTGGAGGATCGGCGACGTGCTGTATCACATCACTCTGGGCCCGCCAGCCCTGCGTTTCGAGATCTGGATGATATGCAATGCAGGCTGGTTATTTCAGATCGTAATGAACGACCTGACGTCCAACATTTTCAACCGCATCAACGCACTGTACCCTCGTCACCCAAAACGGATCACGCGGCAGAGATTGGGCAATGCCTACGATGCGGCACATGCAGACATTCTGTCCAGCCTGAGGCAGATCAATGAAGACGATTTACAAAAGTCGATCATGTATCCGCAATCGTTCGTAGCCGAAATTGCAGGCGAGGTGACTGCCGAACGCCTTTTTCGTTATGTGAAACAACACTTTGAAATCCATGCGGAACAAATCATAATTGCGCTCAATCTGGTATAATTCGTGCCCGTGACTGGTCCTGTCCGACGGTTTTCCCCTTTCGGGGCACAGGCTGTGGGCATGGAGACCTGCATAATCTAGGAGAAAGGAAGCACACGTCATGCCAATGGATAAAGAGGTAAAAAGCAAGGTCATTGCCGAGCATCATCGTCATGAAACAGATACAGGCTCACCTGAGGTACAGGTTGCCATTTTGACGAATCGCATTCAGCATTTGACCGATCACCTGCGCGTCAACAAAAAGGACGAGTCCTGCCGACGGGGTCTGCTCAAAATGGTCGGGCAGCGCCGCCGTCTATTGACATATCTGCGCAAGGCTGATTACAAACGTTACCTGGCGATCACAGAGAATTTGAATCTGCGCCACAAATAAGCGAGTTGGACCCTAAAGGTCTTTGAGGCCTTTAGGGTCTTATATTAAATAAACTCCGCGGTCAGGAATTGAACAGCGCGAGTGACAAAGAATGTCAACCACGCTCTTCAGTCCCTGACACCAAGGCGGAATATATTGTAGGGACAGGGTTTCCCTGCCCAAGTCAGGCGGGAGAACCTCGCCCCTGCAACAAACAGGAGATCAAATGAATCCAGAAGCAAAACAATTTTCAACATCCGTTGGAGGCCAGACCTACACGTTCGAAACCGGCAAACTCGCCGGTCAGGCGGGCGGCGCGGTAACCCTCGGTTCAGGCGATAATGTCGTCTTTGCAACAGCCACCATGGGCGGCGTACGAGAGGGAATCGACTACTTCCCGCTCAGCGTGGACTACGAAGAAAGGATGTACGCCGGCGGAAAGATTCCCGGTTCATTCTTCCGACGCGAAGGCCGGGCACACACCGAGGCGATTCTTACCTCGCGTCTGACAGACCGCCCCATCCGCCCGCTGTTCCAGGACGGGATGCGCAACGAAGTGCAGATCATCATCTATTCACATTCATCGGACGGTACCTTCCCCCTGGATATCCTGGCCATCAACGCTGCCTCGGCGGCGCTGATCATTTCAGATATTCCCTGGAACGGACCCATCGCGGCTGTCCGTGTTGGACGCGTTGACGGCCAATTTGTCATCAACCCGACCTACGACCAATTGAACGCCTCAGATCTGGACCTGAGAATTGCCGGCACCAAAGACGCCATCCTCATGGTCGAATGCGGCGCGGACGAAATCCCCGATGCTGTCATGGTCGAGGCCCTTGAACTGGGGCACAAATCCATGCAGCCGCTGATCGATCTGCAACTGCAAATGGCGGAAGAGGTCGGCAAACCCAAAAGTGAAGTCGAACTATTCCTGCCCGATGAGGAAACCAAGAAAAAAGTCTTCGACCGTGTCAGCGGCCCGATGACCGAACTGCTCGACAAGCCGCTTTCAAAAGTGGAATTCTATACCGGTATGTCCACGATCAAGACGGAAGCCGAGGAAGAATTTACTGTCGTTCCTGAAGGCGGGAACGCCGAAGAGTACATGCCTGTCAACATGTTCCGCGAGGCGTTTGAATTGGCAGAACAGGCCGTGGTGCGTGAACGCATCCTTGGCATGGGCAAACGTCCCGATGGGCGCGCACCGGACGAGATTCGCCCTATTTGGTGCGAAGTAGGCACTTCACCGCGCGCACATGGCACCGGTCTGTTTACACGCGGTGAAACCCAGATCCTTTCCTTTGCCACCCTTGCCACATTGGGCGAAGCGCAGGAGTTGGACAACCTTTCCCCGAACCACACCAGACGCTACATGCACCACTACAACTTCCCGCCTTTCTCTGTCGGCGAAGCACGCTTTCTGCGCGGCGCGAGCAGGCGTGAGATCGGTCATGGAGCGTTGGCAGAGCGCGCGCTGGAACCGGTCATTCCGAATGAAGAAACCTTCCCTTATGCGATTCGCGTTGTGTCCGAAGCGCTGTCGTCCAACGGCTCAACATCGATGGGTTCGGTCTGCGGTTCCACACTGGCACTGATGGACGCCGGCGTCCCGATCAAGGCCCCGGTCTCCGGTGTGGCGATGGGCCTGATCACCGATGACAAAGATCGTTATAAGATCCTGACCGATATTCAGGGAACGGAAGACCACCTCGGCGACATGGACTTCAAGGTGGCCGGAACAGCAGCAGGAATTACCGCCCTGCAAATGGATATCAAGATCAGCGGCTTGAGCGCACAGATCATGAAGGAGGCGCTCGAACAGGCATACACAGCCCGCATGCACATCATGGAAAAAATGCTGGAAGTGCTGCCAGAGCCGCGCGCGGAGATCAAGGATCATGCCCCGCGTATTGTTACTGTGAAGATCCCGGTCGAAAAGATCGGCGCGCTGATCGGCCCGGGCGGCAAGAATATCCGCGCTCTGCAGGAAGAAACCGGCGTAAAGATCGACGTGGAAGAAGACGGCACTGTGTACATCGCTTCGACGGACGGTGCTGGCGCAAAGATCGCCGAGGAACGCATCGCAGGGCTCGGTGAAAATGCCGTGATCGGCAACATCTACACGGGCAAGGTCGTTCGCATCGCAGACTTTGGCGCGTTCATCGAAATCCTGCCTGGCACGGACGGGCTGGTGCATATCTCACAACTCGATTCTGAACGCGTAAACAAAGTCGAGGATGTTGTCGGCATGGGCGATGAAGTGACCGTCATGGTGACAGACATCGATCCACAGGGAAAGATCCGTCTCTCACGTCAGGCTGTGCTGGAAGGCTGGACCGCTGAAGAGGCACGCGCCAAGGATGGTCCGCGTAAAGGCGGAGGTCGCCCCAGCGGCAACCGCGGACGCGGCGGCAATCGCGGCGGGCGCGGCCGAAGATAGAGAATAACCAAATCCAAACTCTCGAAGTCTTGAAGACTTCGAGAGTTTTTTATATTTCGATACCTAATCAAGGTTTTGGTGTTTCATTACTCAACAGAGACAGTATATCCCAACCCCATAAAACATACGCACAAAGGAGAACCGCCATGCAGGAAAGCCTACTCTCGAACGTGATCCTCCCCCTCGCCATTGTCATCATCATGGTGACGCTCGGCATGACCCTGACGCTCGCCGATTTCAAACGTGTATTCACGCAGCCCCGACAAGTCCTGACGGGGCTGCTTTGTCAATTGGTACTGCTGCCGCTGCTCGGTTTCGCTGTCGCGGGTATGTTCTCTCTGCCTGCCATCTATGCTGTCAGTATCATCCTGCTGGCCGCATCGCCCGGCGGCGCGACCTCGAACCTGATCGTCCATGCCGCAGACGGCGACCGTGCACTCTCGGTCACGTTGACCGCCATCTCCAACATGCTGGCGTGGCTGACCATTCCCTTCCTTTTGAGCGTCGCTTTTGGCATCTATGGCGGCGGCACCGCGGTCACGGACTTCCCTGTTGCAGATACAATGATCCAGGTCGCTGCGCTCACCATCGTTCCTGTGTTGATCGGAATGGGCATCCGCAATTGGAAGACCAAATTTGCCGAAAAAAGCAAGCGCAGCACCAGAACCTTTGCAACCGTGTTCTTTTTATTGATCGTCGTAGCGCTCATCGTCGAGAACTGGCAGCTCATTGTCCGCGACGGTCCGCGCTTTGCGCCCGCATTCATCACACTCAACGTCGCTGCGCTGGCGGTCGGCTTCTTTGTGGCCAAACTTGCAGGCATCAATCGGGTTCAGGCAACCACAATCTCGATCGAGACCGGTCTGCAAAACGCCACCGTATCAATCACCGTTGCGCTCACCATTCTCAACAACAACGAGATGGCGATCATCCCCGGTTTATATGCCTTATGGATGCTTGCCTCTGGATTCCTGTTCGCTCTGTGGCTGTCACGCACATTCGCAAAGGAGGGGATGGAAGAAGCAGCCGCATAATATTCGGACATTCCGCTTCTCCCCTCGCGGACGCCTGATCCGGTCATCCTGACCAATTTGCTTCCCTCAAAAAACCCGCCAAACAACAGCGGGCTTTTACGCTAATACTTGCTCATCATATCTTCCAACCGTTTCTTAACATCTGGCCATTCCGAGTCCAAAATGGAATAATATACTGAATGTCTATAATATCCGTCCGGCAGGATCATGTGATTGCGCAGCACGCCTTCTTTTTTTGCGCCGATACGCTCAATGGCTCTTTGCGAGCGTTCATTGCGTGCATCTGTCTTCAATTGAACACGGATACAATCAAGCGTTTCAAAAGCATGCGTCAACAGCAAATATTTACATTCGGTGTTGACAACCGTTCGCTGGAAATCAGTTCCATACCACGTTCCGCCGATTTCCAGTCCACGATCTTTGGGCATGATATTGAGGTATCGCGTAGCGCCCGCCACACGGCCGGAAGCCAGGTGAACGACGGCAAACGGCAGGTCAGTCCTTTTTTCA
>DATHRQ010000236.1:0-6702 GCA_035465095.1 Anaerolineales bacterium
TGGGATACGACCACAATCCGCATGTCGCTATCGGCCGGTATCGTCCCGGTCATTCACGGGGATGTGGTCTTCGACGAGATTCTCGGCGGGACGATCCTCTCGACCGAAGACCTGTTCATGCACCTGACATACGCCCTTCACCCGGACCGCATCCTGCTGGCTGGTCTTGAAAAAGCCGTCTGGGCGGACTTCCCTGCACGCACAAAAAAGATCGAAAAGATCACAACGAAATCGTACGAAGAGATCATTGCAGGGGTGGGCAAGGCCGAAGGCGCAGATGTGACTGGCGGCATGGAAACAAAGGTTGCACAGATGTTGGAACTCGCCAAGGAATCTTCCGTAAGGTCTGTGCAGATCTTTTCGGGAGAGGAGCCGGGCAACATTATCCAGGCTTTATCCGGTGAAGTACTGGGGACACTAATAACAATGTAAACAATGTGACAAAAACATGACGTACATCCATGGGAAAAATCACGCTTATTTCCTATAATGGACTGGCGCACAAGTTTGCGCTTACATCGAGCACCCTTATCTCACAGACTGATCAGGAGAAAACATGGCAACAAAGTCCAAAAAATCTTCAGCGAAGACTCCATCCCCAAAAAAGAAATTATTCTTCAAACCGACCAGACTCAAACTCCGACAACCCGTTCCTTCTGACATCGAAATCGCGCAGGAAGCCAAAATCAAGCCGATCCTGCAGCTCGCAAAAGAATATGGCATCCGCGAGAGCGAACTTGAACTGTACGGCCCTTATAAAGCCAAGATCAAACTTGAGATTCTCGAACGCCTCAAGGATAAACCGAACGGAAAATATATCGATGTGACCGCCATCACGCCCACGCCGCTTGGCGAAGGCAAGACCACAACCACCGTCGGGTTGAGCCAGGCCCTTGGCGCACACCTTGGCAGGAAAGTCATCACCGCCATCCGTCAGCCCTCACAGGGACCGACCTTCGGCATCAAGGGCGGCGCGGCAGGCGGCGGATATTCACAGATCATCCCGATGGAGGACTTCAACCTGCACCTGACCGGCGATATCCATGCCATTACCGCCGCGCACAACCTCGTTGCAGCCGCTCTGGATGTACGCGTGATGCACGAAAAAAACCAGGATGACAAAAAACTGTTCGACAGACTCTGTCCGCCCGATAAAAAGGGGAAACGCAAATTCTCTCCCACCATGATTCGACGTCTGAAGAAACTCGGCATCAATAAGAGAGATCCCAACAAACTGACGCCCAAGGAACGCAGCCGTTTTGTGCGACTCGACATCGACGAATCGACCATCTCATGGCGCCGCGTGGTGGACACCAACGACCGTATGCTGCGCGAGATCGAGGTCGGCCTGGGCAAGGATGAAATAGGTCACAATCATCGTTCCGGTTACGACATCACGGTCGCTTCCGAGATCATGGCGATCCTTGCGTTGACCACCTCCCTCAAGGATATGCGCGAGCGTTTCGGAAAAATGGTGGTCGCCACCAACAAACGCGGCGAAGCCGTCACAGTCGAGGACCTCGGCGTGGCCGGCGCAGTGACCGTGCTCATGAAGGATGCCATCAAGCCCAACCTGATGCAGACGCTCGAGGGTACAGCCGCCACCGTCCATGCCGGGCCGTTCGCCAACATCGCCCACGGACAATCCTCCATCATTGCCGATAAGATCGCGCTCAAACTCGCCGATTACGTGATTACAGAATCAGGATTTGGCGCAGACATCGGCATGGAAAAATTCTTCGGCATCAAATGCCGCTACAGCAAACTCGTTCCGCATGTCGTCGTTATGGTGGCAACCATCCGTGCGCTCAAGATGCACGGCGGCGGCTCGAAGGTCGTTGCAGGCCAACCGTTGGCGCCTGAGTACACTGAGGAAAATCTTGAACTGCTGCGCGCAGGTCTGCCTAACCTGCAACGTCATGTTGAAAATGCATTGAAATACGGCGTCAACGTGGTTGTAGCTGTCAATGCCTTTGCCACCGACACGGATGCCGAAGTTGAGCTTGTCCGTGACGCCGCGCTCAAGATGGGCGCCATGGACGCGGTCGTCTCCACACATTGGTCACATGGCGGCAAGGGAGCCAGGAAATTGGCCGAAGCCGTTGTCAAGGCTTGCGAACAGCCCAGCAAATTCAAACAGCTCTACCCGTTGAACGTTCCTATCAAGGAAAAGATCGAGACCATTGCCCGCGAGATCTATCGCGCCGACGGCGTTGATTACACACCCGAAGCCGAGGAACAGATCGCCCGCTTCACGCGTCTCGGTTTCGACAACCTGCCGATGTGCATGGCGAAGACACATCTATCCTTCAGCACAGATGCGACCAAAAAGAATGCGCCTGACGGCTTCCGGGTGACCATCAGCGAAGTACGCGCGAGCGCCGGTGCGGGCTTCATTTATCCGCTGCTTGGGACCATGCGCACCATGCCCGGCCTGCCGACCCGTCCCGTTTTCTACGACGTGGACCTCGACCTTAAAACAGGCAAGGTCGTCGGGTTATTCTAGAATACATGACGGGCACAATTCAAATTACGACTTATAATTTATGGCATGGACACGACTCCACTGACCATTTCTGAGGCCATCCTATCTTTTGCAAAAAGGGACGCTACGCCTCAAAGCCTCGCCGAAGCCTGTTTCGACCAAATAAACAGACTCAACCCGACTCTTAACGCCTACATCACCGTCATCCCCCCGCAGGATATGCTCAACGCGCAGCAGCCGCCTTTGAACACCGCGCCGCTCAACCACGCCCTGCGCGGCATCCCCATCGCCGTCAAGGACCTGTTCGATGTCGAAGGGATAAATACAACGGCAGGCTCAAAATTTTTTACCGACAACATTCCCGATCAGGATGCCTTCGTGGTCGATAAACTCAGGCAGGCGGGCGCACTCATCAACGGAAAAACAAATACACACGAATTCGCATTTGGTGTGACCGGCAACAATCCCCATCATGGCACGGCCCGCAACCCATGGGACACAGAACGCATCCCCGGCGGTTCCTCCAGCGGATCGGCGATAGCTGTGGCCACGGGCATGGCGCTGGGGGCGCTCGGTTCCGACACCGGCGGCTCGATAAGAATTCCGGCCTCCTTGTGCGGTATCGTCGGCTTCAAACCCACCCGCGGACGGGTCAGCACGCGCGGCGTGTTCCCCCTCTCATGGAATCTCGATCATGTCGGCCCGATTACGAAATGCGTCAAAGATGCGGCCATCATTTTGCAGGTTATCTCTGCCTATGATGCGATCGATCCATCTTCAATCAAAATGCTGACGGGTGATTTCCTGGGTCATCTTATCGATGATATGACTGGCCGCAGGATCGCCATCGGTTCGGGTGAGTACATTGAAACATCGGATCCCGAAGTATTGGAGGCAGTACGCGCCGCCGCAAAGGTGTTCGAGGCAATGGGTTGTAACGTGGGAAAGGTGAATTTGGACTGGTTGCAGGATACCGTCACGGCTGGCAGAACAATACTGCTTTCAGATGCCGCAGCTGTTCATAGCGAGCGAATCAGGGAACACCCCGAATTGTTTGGTGATGACGTCCGGCGTAGATTGGAGGACGGCGCCAGCCGCTCGGTGACGGATTATGTCCTCGCACGGCGCACACAGGCTGAAGCGAAGAAAAGATTCGAGTTGTTCTTTGAGTCCTATGACTTCCTAATTCTGCCCACCACGCCCATCGCCGCGCCGACCATCGAGGGCCACGATGCCGTCGAACAGGCGGGACGTCTCACCCGCTTCACCGCACCGTTCAATCTGACAGGCCTGCCCGCGTTGTCATTGCCATGCGGCTTCACCAAAGATGGACTGCCCATCGGCCTGCAGATCGTCGCACGCGCCTGGGGTGACGCAAAAACGCTGAACGCAGGCTATGCATTTGAACAGGCAACTGAATGGCATAAGAAGTTTCCAAGCATTTAAATATGTCATTTCGAGCGAAGCGAGAAATCTTTTCACAGTGACGGGGATTGCTTCGCCCATTCGGGCTCGCAATGACATTACTTTGTATACAGTGCCATTTCCCACACAAACAACCGCTTCATGGAAGTTCGCTTGAAACCCTGCGCGGTCAGCAACTCATCCATTTCGTCGACTGGGTGCAGAAATACGCGGAACGGGTCTCTTCTCAATTTTTGAAAGAAATTAATCACGCCCAGCCCAATGCGCAGATACCATTTTTCGCGCGGATAGGTCATCGCGATGGCTTTGCGGCTGTGTTCCGATGCGTCCTTCAACAGGGACCGAAAATCAGGGTAACAACATACAACTCGGTCCAGCGTAACCACATCAGCCGCAGGAATATCTTCTGCAACATCGGTAAAGTCGGCTTGGATGAAGTTCACACGTTCGCTGTTTCCGCGCTTTTCAGATTCATCTTTTGCCACTTTCAGGTATGCAGATGATGCGTCCACATGGGTGGCTTGGCGTGCAGTATCCTTCAACAACTCGTGATGAAGTACGCCCACGCCTCCGCCGATATCCAGTAAGTGGATATCCTTCAACTCCAACGAACGGACCGCTTCGAGGATCAGCTTTGTCTGTTTGGCTGGTCCGTGTTTGTGATAGTCTTTAATATCCGCTTTGGCGGAATCCTCGGTGAAGATGTTGTTTGTTATTTCACAGCAGTTGCAATGCATAAATGCTCACTTTCATTTCAATCTCGGTGGTTGAGTAGGGACGATGGTTTTACGTCCCGTATCGAAACCACAACTGACCAAATGTATTTTGTTTACATGGTGGTTTCGATACGCCTTCTGCTGTAGCCTCAGGCTACTCAACCACCGAGATCCTTCACCACCCTCTCATAATAATCCAACGACTCCGGATTGATCAACGCATCCCTGTTGCTGACCGCCCGCCCGTTGACAATATTCGTCACTGCGCTTTCCACTTTTTTCATATTCAATGTGTACGGAATATCGGGCGCTTCGAGGATCACCGCAGGCACATGCCGCGGAGAAGCGTTCTCCCACAGCGTCTTTTTTATCTTATTCTTCAATTCATCGGTCAGGGAATAGCCTTCTGCCAGTTTGACGAACAAGATCACGCGCTGGTCTTCCTGATAATTTTGGCCAATCGCAAGGCTGTCTGCGATCTCATCCAAATTTTCCATTTGGGCGTAGATCTCCGCTGTGCCTATACGCACACCTGACGGTTTGAGTACTGCGTCAGAACGGCCATAGAAGGTGACGCCGCCCGTATCTCCGTGGATCAAAATGTAATCACCGTGACGCCATACGTTTGGATACACATCGAAGTAAGCCTTATGATATTTCATGCCTCCCGGGTCATCCCAGAAATAGATCGGCATGGAAGGTGAAGGTGTTTCACACACCAATTCTCCCTGTTCATTCGTAATGGGATTGCCTTTCTCATCATACGATTTGACCTTCATAGCCAGTGCAGGGCTCTGCAGCTCCCCCGCATACACAGGCAGGATGGGGCTGCCCGCCGCAAAGCAGCCGTTGATGTCCGTGCCGCCTGCGATTGAATTGAAATGTAAATCAGATTTGATATCGCTGTACACATATGCGAATCCGTCCGCAGAAAGGGCCGAGCCCGTCTGCGAAATCTCACGCAAGGAGGAAAGGTCATATTCGTCCTTCGGCGAAAAACCTTCCTTTTTCAAAAAATGCAGGTAGCTCGCACTGCATCCAAAGATCGTTATCTTTTCGTCCTGAATCAACTTCCACATTGCGCCTGCGTCTGGGTAAAGCGGATTGCCGTCGTATAACACAACCGTCGCACCGACTGCCAGCGAAGTGAGCAGCCAATTCCACATCATCCAACTGCAGGAGGTGATATAGAAGATGTGGTCACTGCGTTTGAGATCGGTGTGCAGCAGCAATTCCTTGAGATGGTTGATCAACACACCGCCTGCGCCTTGCACCAGACATTTCGGCTTGCCCGTCGTCCCTGACGAGAACATGATAAAGAGCGGATGATCGAACGGCAGTTGTTCAAATTGGATCTCAAGATTTTCTTCAGGCGAAAGAAAATCTTCATAATGAACTGCGTTGGGAATTTGCGAAATATCGGGCTTTTCACCTGCATACGAAACAACCAGCACTTTTTGCAGCGACAGGATGCCCTGCATAACTTCGGCGGCATGGCCCAGGGTATCGAATGTTTTTCCCTTATAGAAATATCCGTCGGCGGTGATCATCACCTTCGGCTCGACCTGCCCCAGGCGTTCGACGGCCGCGCCTGGACCAATGTCTGTTGCGCAGGAGGCCCACGTGGCGCCGAGGCTGGTCGCCGCCAACATGCAGACGGCTGTCTCGATCAGATTGGGCATATACCCGACGACCCGATCGCCCACCCCGACGCCTGATTCTTTCAACGAATGAGCGAGTCTTGCGACTGAGTCATACAGATCAGCGTATGTCATGTCTTTCGATACCTGCGTTTCACCTCGGAAGATGAAAGCAAGATGATCGTCACGATAGCGCAGAAGATTCTCCGCAAAGTTCAATCGCGCGCCGGGGAACCAGTCTGTGCCGGGAAATGCCGATAGATCAGCCACAACCTGATCGTAAGGCTGTGAAGCGATGATCCCGCCAAAATCCCACATCTCCGCCCATAAATCAGGGATATTTTCCACAGACCAGGCATAAAGATCCGAATATGAAGCGAGGTTTAGATTATGCCGCGCATTTACCGTATCCATAAAGCGCGTAATGTTTGCTTCC
>DATHRQ010000237.1:0-3208 GCA_035465095.1 Anaerolineales bacterium
ATAGCATGGAACTGGTTGGGTAGGATACAATTTTCATGTTACCTCGCTGGTTGAGTAGGCGACGACGATCTCCCGTCGCCGTATCGAAACCAGAAATAAATAATGAACTTGAAGTTTGTGGTTTCGATACGTTCCTCGCTACCGCTCGAAACTACTCAACCACCATGATATATTGACTCTTATGCCATTACCCAAACCCATCCTCGTCACCGGCGCGACCGGCTACGTGGGCGGACGGCTCGTGCCGCGCCTGCTTGATGCCGGCTATCGTGTGCGAGTCCTCGTCCGTGACCCCGCCCGTCTGGAAGGGCGACCGTGGCTGAACAATGTCGAAGTTATTACAGGCGATGCATTGGACGAAGGTTCACTTATCAAAGCGATGAAGGATGTTTCAGTTGCATACTATCTCATCCACGGCAGACAGGGAGGCAAAGTCAACGCCGAACACGATATCCAAATGGCGCGTACTTTCGCTGACACTGCAGAGAAAACGGGGGTCGAACGGATCATTTATCTGGGTGAGCTTGTCGACCCAACGGCCGATCTTTCACCCTACCTGCGATCCCGCCACGAGACCGGATACACCTTGCGGACCAGCAGTGTGCCGGTTACCGAATTTCGCGCAGGCATGATCGTCGGCTCGGGGTCCGCGCTGTTCGAGATGATTCGCTATCTGACAGAGCGTGAACCGCTGCTTATATGTCCCGCCTGGTTCTTCTCGCAGGCGCAGCCGATCGCGATACGTGATGTCCTTTCCTATTTATTGGAAGCCCTCGAATCGCCCGGTAGCGTGGGCAAACTGATCGAGATCGGCGGATCGACCCGCCTTACCTATGCCGAGATGCTGCTTGAATACGCAAAGGAACGCGGTCTCAAGCGTTATCTTATCCGCACGCCGTTTTATGCGCCGCGCCTTTCTGCCTATTGGGTGCACATGGTCACGCCCATCCATTGGCGTCTCGTATTGCCGCTGATCGAGGGGCTGCGTGCCAAACTCATCGTGCGGGATGAAACGGCGAAAAAACTGTTCCCACAGATCAAACCGATAGATTTCCAAACCGCAGTCCACCTTGCGCTGGGACGCATCCAGCGCGATAACGTCGAAACCAGTTGGTCTGATGCGCTCGTCACGGTGGCGGGCGATATAAAGCCATATAAGTTCACCGTTGAAGACGGCATGTTCATCGAAACGCGTCAGGCGCTTCTCGACCTCGACCCCGAAACTGTCCACCGTTCCTATATGGGCATCGGCGGCGAACGCGGCTGGCTCTACATGGATTGGGCCTGGGGCATGCGCGGCTGGCTCGATAAGGTCATCGGCGGCGTCGGCTTGCGGCGCGGACGGCGTCACCCCGATGAGGTGCACGTCGGCGAGTCGCTTGATTTTTG
Source organism: Anaerolineales bacterium (assembly GCA_035465095.1). GTDB lineage: Bacteria > Chloroflexota > Anaerolineae > Anaerolineales > Villigracilaceae > Defluviilinea. Next base: position 1,390 of record DATHRQ010000237.1, read on the forward strand.
GCGTGTCGAAGAGGTGATTCCGAATCGTCTTTTGCGCCTGCGCGCAGAAATGAAGCTGCCCGGCAAAGCCTGGCTTGAATTCAAATCTGAACCGCCCCCTGAAGGGGACAAGCTAGGCGACAAAACACTTTTTACCGTCACCGCATACTTCGCGCCGCGCGGCCTCTTTGGTTTTCTCTATTGGTACGCCATGTGGCTCCCGCATCGTTTCATCTTTGATGGACTAACCCGCCAAATCGCATCGCGCGCGAGGTTGTTGGCGCACACGATCCCCTCTCCTAATGGGAGAGAGGGTAGGGGTGAGGGTGGATAAAATCGTCCTCGTCACCGGCGCGACAGGCTATATTGCCAGCAGACTCATCCCGCGCCTCTTGGATTCTGGCTACAGGGTCTGTGCGATGGCTCGTGACCCGCTTCGACTCACAGGACGGGCCTGGTTCAACAAAATAGAGGTTGTCCAGGCTGACGTTTCTTCCCCGTCAACCCTCGCCCACGCATTCGACGGCATTCACACCGCCTATTATCTGATCCACAACATGTCACAGGGACATGGCTATACATCCATAGAGTTAAACGCCGCACGCAACTTTGCCAAATCCGCAGAGCAGGCAGGTGTGGACCACATCATCTACCTCGGCGGGCTGGCCGACCCTGAACAACATATCGCGTCGCACATGCGCTCCCGCATCGAAACCGGGAAAATTCTGCGCGAGGGAAAAGTTCCTGTGACCGAATTTCGCGCGGGGGTCATTGCTGGCTCAGGGAGTATTTCCTTCGAGATGATCCGCTTCATGACCGAATTGTTTCCGGTCGTGCCCGGCCCGTTGTGGATGAGAAACAAGTCCCAGCCCATCGCCATCCAAAACGTGATCGACTATCTCTTTGCCGCGCTCGAAAACAAAAACGGACAGAACGGCGTCTTCGAGATCGGCGGCCCCAAAATTTACACCTACGGTAACTTAATGCTCCGCTATGCCAAGGTACGCGGACTTACACGCCGGGTTTTCCCGCTCCCCGGTATCCCCGTCAGTTTCATGGCGTTTGGCGTGGGGCTGATGACTCCTGTTCCCTACCCCATTGCCCATGCCCTGATCGAAGGCTTGTCCGCAGACAGCATCGTCCAGCACCCCGAAGCCTTGCAAGTGTTCCCCAATGTCAAATTGATAGACTTTGATACTGCCGCGAAAGATGCGCTCCAAAAAACTCATCCAGATCATATCGAACGCATATGGGCGGACGGCAAACCGGGCTTCAAATTTCTCAAACATGAGGGCTGTTTTATTCTTCACAGCAATTCCCGGCAGAGCGGAGTGGCGAGAAGCGCCGCGCAGTCGAAGCCCAAGAAAACAAGAAAAACCCATAATAATGAATTCGGCAAACTCTGGGTCGAACAGGATCACAATTCCCAAACCCTCTTCTTCTCCCCGCGTGGACTGCCCGGCTTTCTATATTGGTATCTACTATACCCGTTCCATTGGTTACGTTTTCACGGTTTATTACGTAAAATAGCAAAACCATCATGAAGCGGACTCTTCTTTATCCTACAATCATCATCCTGCTGGCAGCCGTTATGGTCGTGGTCGCATTGACGATTCCCATGCCGCTGGCCACCAATTCAGATTTCAAGGTCATCTACTACACCGATCAGGGATTGACCCTCGGCATTGACGTCTACAACCACAACGCCAAGATCGACATGATCAACGATGTGTACGATACAAACATAGACAGGAACTTCATACCGCAGTTCGCCTACCCGCCCTGGTATGCACTCAGCACATTCTATCTTGGGTTATTCACCATTCAGCAGGCGGCGGTG
>DATHRQ010000238.1:0-10817 GCA_035465095.1 Anaerolineales bacterium
TGCCGTGCCGAGGGACGCGCGCGCCAGCAAATCCCACAATGCCAGGCGCGCGGGGACCCCGGCCAGTAATGGAAATCCGCTTGTTGAAAGGGACGCGATCACCAATCCGGCGCTGGCGAACGGGAAAGCCCTGATCATGCCGCGCACTGAACGGAAGCGCATGGTTTCCGAGTTATTTTTGAGGATACTTAACGAAAGGGACCAGACAGCCAGCGCCAAAGCCCGCGCGGGGAGCAGTAAAAACAAAACGGAAGCACCAAATCTCAGATCCAGACTGAGCGCGAGCAGGGAGAATCCTGTTTCTGCGATGGCGCCATACGCCATGATCCGTCCGATGTGACGCTGAAAAGCGGCCCACAATCCACCAGTCACGACCATGACGGCTCCAGCAAACTGGAGTGTTGTTGTCAATTGCGGCGAGGAGCGAAGCCATGAGTAACGGTCAATAAACCCCACGCCAAAAATGACAGTGATGGTGGGTATGAGCCACAACAAAAATCCGACAGTGAAAGGCGGGGCTTCCTCCAGCAGCATCGGAATCCAGCTATATAGAGGAAAGATCGCAAATAGGAAAGCAAATCCCAACCCGAGGATGGATGCCGATTGAGCGGCCAGTGTAAGATTGCCGGGGCTGGCTTCAACCCCGGCCAACAGCCAGCCGGAGAGTAACAGGAACGGCATGGCAAGAGTCTGGTAGATCAGGAAGCGCAGCACACCTTTTCCCGGCGGTGTGTATAGGCTGGTCAGCATGGGGACGGAAAGCAGGACCGTCATCTCAATAAACAGAGCTGCAAAAAGAAAAGGTTCCACGGCAATGGCGGCCACCATCAGGGCCGTAATCATTAGTCCGACGGGCACCAGTTTTCTTGCTGTTCCGGCCGCTTCGGCGCCAAAGAACCACAACGCGGCTGCCCCATAGATCAGAGCCAGGAGTGTGCCTTCTTGCGCTTGGATCTGCAGAGATCTTCCCAAAACATTCAATGAAGATTCGATTCTAAAAGAGAGTATGCCGACCCCGAAGGCTTCTTCGATGGGAATAAATTGCGCGGTCAGGGCCAGGACCACTGCTGTAAGACCGCCGATCACACTCAAGGCTCGTTGGTTGGCAACCAGCATCAATAGTATTCCAATAAAGGCTGGGACGATGATCCAGATCATGGGTGCGTTCATATCGTAGACTCTGCCTCCTCGGCTTCGTCTGCGTTTTCCGCGACCATGAGATAGGAGCCTGTCAGTGCCAGCCCCAGGTTGATGACCGCCAGCAAGGCCGCAACAAGCGTGGAACTTTCCACTGCCGCGTAAAGGACCTCAAACCCGGCGAGAACTGTCATAAGTCCGATCGTCACTTGCAGGATGCGATCTGTTACGCCGAGGTGCAGTAGTCCCATGCCGATCAGTAGCAGCCCCCCGGCCGAAACAGCCCGACCAGCATCCGCCATCATTACGTCCACGAGAGGCACGCTGGACGCGACGATCAACCCGACAACAATTGCTGCGATGAATCGGAACAATCGTCCCTGCGGCAGGACATCCGGGGTGTTATCCTGCTCCTCAAGAAAATTGGAGTGCGTCATCCCTAAAATGGCCGCGCTCATCCAGCCTGCAATGACCTTTACGGTTGCCATGCCTACAGGCCAGTGTTGTAATGCGAGCAGGAGCACCCCGGCATACTGCAGTGCCAGGAGTATGATCAACCAGCGCCAATCACGGGAAAGCATCACACCGATGGAGGTAATTACGAGAATGGCAACCACTATCCAAAGCCAGGGTAAATTCATGCTCAGGGTGCCCTTTGGCTAAATATGGAGATGAACAATGCGAGGAAAAAAAGGGTCCACATGATACCGCTTTCGCCTTCGAGAACCCTGGAAAAAGTGTTGCTAACTCTTCCAGCTTGTCGATAGATATTCCACAATGCCTGGTAGATTGCACCCATCCAGCTGGGGTTGGTGGGGCGTACCCAATGGGCACGGACCGGGTTGAGGATGCGCAAACGCGGGGTCAGCCAGAGCAGGCCAAAGGTCAGCATGGACGCGGCCAGCCCTGCGATCAAATTCCCAAATTTAAGCGCCCCGCTCCATCCGTAGAGTCCCAGAAGCGAAATGGTCAATAAAATGACGTAGACACCCAGGGGATAGACGTTCTTTGCCCAGATCGGCTGGTCGTCGAAGCTGGTGCGAACACTTGTGCGCTGGCTCTGACGGATGTACCCCGCAAGCAGAAACGCCTGGGCGATCAAAAGAAGGGGAATGGCGTACCAAAACCCTGCCCGTTCAGAGACCCATCCATTGGCAGTCAGTGAAAACGGAAGGGCTGATATGCCCCAGACCCCGATTATGAGTATCCGTTCCATCCATCGGCTCTGTGCGGAGGCAAGGAATAATGCCCCGCCTGAGAGGATCAGGGCACAGCTCCACGCAGTCGCGCCGACCGGGTTTCCGCGTAACGCCGCGGCGACGGCAAGCGATCCCAGGCCGATCAGCCAGAACGGCCGGCCAGTTATCTCGTCCGGCGAACGCAGCCACATCCATCCCCCATAGAGCGCGGCGAAAGATGTGAACATCATCAGGTAGGGAGTGATGGGTGATTCGACACTGCTCAGCGGGATGCGTGCCAGCAGGATCAGACTCGAACCGGCTGAGACCATCCGTAAGCACGTTCCGAAACCGCGTCGAACTGCGGATTCCCCAACATAGGGAAGGTGAAGCGGTAAAACGCCAAGTCGCAACGCAGACGCGAGTATAAGGAATAAACCAGCGCTCGGCGGCGGGGAAAGGAAGTTCAAGGTGTTCCCGTTCGAGGCACTGACCATACTTGCCCATAAAAGCACCAGTGTCCCCGCCACGCGTGAAGCGAATGATATAACAATGCGCTCGCTCAATTTGGGATCTTCCACAAAGCGCATCTGCGAGATCAGCTCCGAAAGGTCGATCGCTGCCCAAAGCAGGACAAGCGTCAGCGGGTTTTCGGCGGTCACTGCCAGAATCCCAAATGAGGTCAGCAGAAATATTCCGATCCAATTGACGGGGCTGGGGAAATTATCGCGTGCGACGGCAGTGATAATGACACCCAGACAAACCGTTCCCAGGCTCAGTGCAAACGTCCATGAGATTCCATCGGCCATGAATAACGGCGATTGCCTGAAAATGAAATCCGGTTGCCAGGCCGGCAGTTGGAGGGTGATCGGCATTGCGATCTGCCAAAACAGCAGGCTGATCCACGCGATCAGCGCTCCGCCTGCGGCAAACAGCCATGTATACCGAAAATCAGGCGAAACGAATTGCAGGATCAACAATCCCAGTGCCGATACAAGTAGAATCCCGACCGTAATTAATATAAACATGCAGGCGTAATTTTATCAGCACTTCTCCGGCTCAGCACAAGGTTTGTCCTGCCCGTTTATTTAGCACCTGCAGGGAAATTAGCGGGATTTGCAGTCCTGCCTGATTGCTGTACAATTCACATCATGCGATTAACCATGGCAATATTCGTATGTATCTCATTATTGATATACGGGTGCGGCGGGGCGATCAATAACGTTTCTTCGGCTGGACTTGCCTCCCCAACGCCTTTCCAGCCTGGACAGGAAAACGTCTCAGACTCACTGTATGCTGGCGAGGCCCCCACCCCCTCCTTCCTGCCGACAGTGACTCTGCCTGGCACATCCCCGACCGAATCAACCGCCGCAATTGATCCTCAATCGCCAGACCTCAGCGCGCCTGCCAGTGCAATACCCATCGTTATCAACCCGCTTACCGGGCTGCCCGCCCCCAACCCGGATTTATTGAACCGCCATCCGATGGCGATCAAGGTGACAAATTATCCCCGTTATACAAGACCGCAATCAGGTTTATCGCTGGCAGACCAGGTCTTTGAATATTACATCGAAGGCGGGTTGACGCGTTTTACTGCTGTCTTCTACGGCAACGACTCGGAGTGGGTGGGACCCGTCCGCTCGGGCAGATTCTTTGACGAGCATATTGCACGTATGTATCAGGCTTTCCTTGTCTTTAAGTTTGCAGACAAGCGGGTGCTTGATTACTTCCTGACGACAGATATTGCGGAATATCTCGTCGTCCCAACCATTGGGTCGTGCCCGCCCTACCGGCTGATGAAATCGCGTAATATCGAAGATTACAATAATAACTATTTCAACACCATGTTATGGGGCGAGTGTGTGGAAAAGAATCATCTTCCAGATGACAAGCCTAATCTGCGGGACGGACCCTTTAGTTACGACATTCCACAGGTTCCATACGTGGAAGCAGACAAGATATTCACCTATTATTCTGAGTATTCCTATCACTACTGGGACTATACTCCCGACCTTGGGCAGTACGTTCGCTATCAGGAAGTAAACGATATACACGATGGCAAGGAGGAATCCTATATCCTGATGACGGATAACGTCAACGCCCTGCCTGTACAGGCATCGAATGTGGTTGTCTTGTTTGCCTATCATGAGTTTGAGAATCCGTTCCAGGCTGACGACGAGGTCTATCATATCGACCTGACAGGTTCGGGTGAAGCCTACGTGTTTCGTGACGGTATCGGCATTACTGCGAAGTGGGTCCGCCTGACCCGGGATCAGCCCCTGGTGCTGACGACAACCTATGGAGCGCCAATCACACTGCGGCCTGGCGTCACCTTCTATGAGGTGATCGGCACGAATTCCTTTGCCTCACAGGGCGATGGCGAGTGGTTTTTTCATCACGAGACTCCATAAGATACGATACAATATATTTGAGGCGCTTTTATGAATCTTGACCCAACGTTTTTGAGCAATCTGCTCCTTGTATTAACTGGTTTTGGCGGCGCGTTTTTGGCCGCCCTATGGGTTTCACTGGTCGTGTGGACATATCGTGACATCCGCACGCGTGCGCGCGATCCTTTGGTGCAAACCCTTGCAACGTTGCTCGTCGCGGTGTTGAACCTGCCCGGCGTTCTGGTGTATCTGATCCTGCGTCCGCAGCGGACACTCGAAGACGATTACCAGAAAACGCTGGAAGAAGAGGCGCTGCTCCAGGCGTTGGAAGACCTCCCATTGTGCCCGGGTTGTGAACGCCGCGTCAAGGATGAATGGCAGGTCTGCCCAAATTGCCATACGAAACTAAAGAAAAACTGTGAGAACTGCAACCGTCTCATGGAATTGCCGTGGAATATCTGCCCGTATTGCGGAACGCCTGCGGCGGGTATGCGCCGTGATGCAGCTGTCAGCATGGATGAGGCTCTGCGGGGATTGAAACTGGAAGACGATGATGTGGTTGATGATGGAGAAGTCCAGATCGAATGACGAGATCGACAAGTTGAAAAAGATTTCTGAAAAGCCATGGTTTTATCCAGTGGCTTTGTTGTTGATGGGGTTTGTTTCGTATGGGTACTCATTGACTGCCATGGGATATTATTGGGCAGATTGGGAAATTGTGATGTTTACCAAACTCAATCCCGCCCTTCAGTTTGGCTACTACGCTGGAGATCGTCCGTTTCCCTGGACGTACCACTTAATATATTCCCTTGTCGGTTCAAAGCCGATCGGATGGCATATCACTACACTGCTTATTCGCTGGGCTGGGACTTTGTTTTTTGTCCGCGCTATGATCCTGCTTTGGCCCCATTATAAAAAACACTTTTTTTGGCTTGGCGCGCTGTTGATCTTTTACCCGGGATTTCTTCAACAGACACAATCTGCCACGAAAGCGCGCCATATCATGACGTTTTTGATGTTTGCCCTCTCCGTATATTTAATGGCACTTGCTGTGAGACGCCCGAAGCAGGCGCGTTTTCTTTTTCCGCTTTCCTGGCTGGCAACCTTCATACATTTGTTTACGACAGAATATTTTTCCGGGCTGGAATTGATACGCCCGGTTTTGCTCTGGATACTCCTTGCAGACGGCAGGAGAAGGGATTCGCATTTATTCCGACGGGTCGCCATGTATTCCCTGCCTTATTTGCTCATTACTGCGTTCTTTTTCTGGTGTCGTTTTGTATATTTCCCTGATGTGTTTCAAACAACCAACCGCCTCAGGGAGATCGACTCGACAGTCAGCGGGTTCCGCGAATTTTCCGTCGAATCGATACTGGGAGTATTTAATCGGGGATTGTTGGATCTCATCTATTCGACGCTACAGGTTTGGATCAACGCCATTGTAAACTTCAGTGGGTTTACTTTTCAAAGCAAGGTAGCCTGGTTTGCATTTGGTTTGGGCGTTTTGCTCACGCTAGCCTTTTCAATTTTTCATAATATTGGCGAAGAAGAATCGCCAGACATTTCATTTGCGATAAAAATTTTTGTTATCGGTCTTTTTTCCTTTGTTCTCAGTGCCCTTCCGGTCTGGGCCATTGGCAAAAATATCAGCATAGGCAGTTGGAGTGACCGCTTTGCACTCGCCCCCATGATCGGCGCCAGTATGATGGTTATGGCGCTTATCGTTTGGCTTGTTCGTCCAGCCGGGCAAAAATGGATTCTTGGTTTTCTCCTGATCTTTTCGATCGCAACGCAGGTTTGGAACGTCAACATATATCGCCGCGATTGGAGCACCCAACGTGACTATTACTGGCAGCTTCACTGGCGTGCGCCCGCATTGCAGCCCGGTACGGCCATTTTCAGCTTTGAGCAGCCGTCACCCTCTGTTACACATTGGTCGGATGCGGGCTTTGCGATAAATGTTCTATATCATTATCAAACTGAAAACGGTTCGCTTCCATACTGGTTTCTTACTCCTGAGAATGAAGCGTACTTCCAGCCAAATAAGGAGTTTAAGGAGAAAGTTCGTAATTTGGAATTTAGCGGAAATACGTCCGATGTTGTTGCTGTCCTGCATCAGACTGGAGACTCCTGCCTGCGGGTTTTGGATCCCATCTACCTAAACGATCCGCTTTTTGTGGAAGGGCAGGAGGTGCTGGTTCCCCTTTCCAATCCTTCAAGGATCATCCCCGACCCGGACCCTGTGCCGCCTGATATGGATATTTTCGGCCCTGAGCCTGCACATACGTGGTGCTATTTTTTTCAAAAAGCTGACCTTGCCCGTCAAACAGAAGATTGGGCCAGGGTATTTGCTTTGTACGAGGAGGCGCAGCAGGCGGGTTTTACCCCTAAATTTGGTGCTGAATATATTCCTCTGATCGAAGCCTATGCCCAAACAGGGGACTGGCAGAAAGCATATGATCTGACCATTATTGCTACAGAACTGACCCCGGGCCTGAAGAGGATGATGTGTGCCACCTGGGTGCGCTTGAGCAGGCTGCCTTCAGCAGACATGAAAGCGGCTGAGCGGGTTGATCAAACTTTCTCGTGCTGAATTTTCGAGTCGTAAAAAGGAAGGCTGATTCGAAAAGAAGCAGGCCAATATGAAGATCGAGACCATAACACTTCATCATCTATCCATGCCGCTGACCGCTCCGTTCGAGACATCCTTCGGGCGTGAGACGGATCGTCAGTGTATTTTCATTATTCTCCAATCCGAAGGGCTGACTGGCTACGGAGAATGTGTCGCTGCAGGTGAGCCTGGGTACAACTACGAAACCGTTGGCACCGCCTGGCACATCCTCAAGGATTTCATCGCACCGCTCATCCTTGGGCATGACGTCGCAGATGCATTGGATTTTCAGCGTCGTGTTGAGCGCATCCGCGGACATCACCTTGCGAAGGCGGGCGTTGAAATGGCGGTCTGGGATTTGCTCGGCAAGCGCGACGGCAAATCGCTGCGGGAACTGTTCGGCAGCGAACATGATAAGGTCGAAGTGGGTGTCTCGATCGGGATCCAGGAATCAGCCGAGGCGATGGTGCGAACCGTCGAATCCTTTTTGGAAAAAGGCTACCGGCGCGTGAAGATCAAGATCAAGCCGGGGCGCGAAGTCGAGGAGACGACCGCCATCCGCAGAAAATACCCCGACCTGCGTTTGCAGGTGGACGCGAACTCAGCCTACACATTAGATACGGCATCCGTGCTTAAACCGCTCGATGATCTGGGTCTGCTGCTGATCGAGCAGCCCTTGTTCGAAGACGATATTTGGGACCATCGAAAATTGCAGGCTGAGTTCAAAACGCCGATCTGTCTGGATGAAAGCATCGTCTCGCCCCGCCATGCACGCTACGCGCTGGAGATGGAAGCCTGCCGTAACATCAACATCAAGCCCGGGCGTGTGGGCGGATTGAGCCAGGGGATCATGATCCACGATTATTGCCGCGAGCACAACATCCCCGTTTGGTGCGGGGGTATGTTGGAAACCGGTGTGGGGCGCGCGTCGAACCTCGCCATTGCAACACTGCCGGGTTTTGTTTTGCCGGGCGATATTTCTGCATCGGAGCGGTATTATCACCGTGATATTACCAATGAACTGTTTGCCTTGAACGAAGACAGCACGATCGACGTGCCCGACAAGCCTGGCCTGGGTGTAACAATCGACAAAGACGCGCTCCAGAAGTTTACAAAATCTGAACGAACCATAAAAGCCGAATAGTATAATCAGGCGCCATGCTCATCAAACAATCCAGCCGACTTTTCGCGGTTTTTCTTGTGTTCGCAATTATTTTTGCTGCCTGTGCGCCGCGAAGGACATCAACACCGCAGGTTATTAGTAAATCCCCTGCACCTGTGCCGACAGCGGAAATATCCATGTCCACGCCCGCACCAGCGTTCCTGGGTGTGGCGTTCTCTGATGCGGTTCCGCAGGGATTGAAGGATCGTTTGGCGGGTTATGAGATTCCTTTCAGCGCCAGCCTAAATCTGGATGTTTCAAAACCCGGCGTCGAGGACGTTCAATTCCAATGGGTGTATGCCCTGGTCGCGCCGTTTCCAACGGCGACGGACGGAGTGACCTTCGACGATCTTCGTTCGGTCTGGGACGGAAATCCGCCTCGCCCGCCCTTCAACTTGTCCCCGTTGCTGATGGCAGAATCCACGCTGAGGGCGTTTACAACTCTTTGGGGCGAACCCGCTGACGGGTCCGTGCGAAGCGTTGATGCCGACCAATTGCTGGATACGGCATGGGCTGAGTCCGCGTGGGCGATCGTCCCGTTTGAATCCCTCGAGCCAAAATGGAAGGTGTTGACCGTCGACGGGCAGTCGCCGATCCGCAAGGATTTCGATGCCTCGAAGTATCCGCTGATCGTTTACTTCACCCTTGAATCTGCTGACAGTTTGAATACATCTTCGTGGGCGTTATCGAATTATGACCCCTCCAAATTGACGACAGTGATCATGACCGGCGTGACCGCCCTCGTGCGCGCCACCGCCGTGACGATGGAACTCAAAGGCTCGACCTATCCCGGTCAGAAGGTTCGCGATGTTCTGCGTGAGGCCGATATTACACACGTCAGCAATGAGATCCCGTTTTTTTCAGGCTGCCCAGACCCAAAACCTGAACCCGGCGCGCTCGTTTTTTGCAGTGACCCGAAATACATGGACCTGATCACGGATATCGGCACCGACGTGATCGAACTGACCGGCAACCACTTCGCAGATTTTGGTCCGCAGGCGATGTATGAAACGCTCGATCTGTACCGCGCGAATGGCATTCCCTATTTTGGCGGCGGGCAGGATTTGCAGGATTCGCTGCAACCCGCATTATTCGAATCGAACGGCAACAGAATCGCTTTCATTGGTTGCAACAAACCGGACGTTGGACGCTTCCCGACCGCGACCGATTTTCAGCCCGGCGCTGCGCCTTGTGATTTTGAGTATCTGCCGCAAAGGATTAATCAACTGAAGGCGCAGGGCTATGTTGTGATAGCCACCTTTCAGTGGAACGAGAGTTATGATTTCAACCCGAACCCTCAACAGCGTGACGATTTCCGTTTGATGGCTGAATCGGGCGCGTCGATCGTGAGCGGCAGTCAGGCGCATTATCCGCAAACAATGGAATTTTACAACGGCGCCTTCATCCATTATGGGCTTGGCAATTTGTTCTTCGACCAGATGGGCGACCAGGATTGGATGCCGCCCGGCATCCGCCGGGAGTTCTTTGACCGTTATGCGATCTACGACGGAGAATTGATCAGCGTGGAGCTGCTCACGGCATTGCTGGAGGATTATTCCCGTCCGCGCTTGATGCATGCAGACGAGCGTGCTGCTTTCCTGCAGGACTATTTTCATTACAGCGGATGGACGCCCTTCATCCCGACCCCGACTCCTGTGATAACGCCAACGCTGACGCCGATGTCCATTCCTCCGGGCTAATGTAACCAATTCATACCAATTGGCTATGATATTCATCGGTCAGAACCATGAATTTGGTAGTAAGATTCATTTTGTGGTCAATTTGAAAGCGGAGGAATAATGGACGAAGATGGAAAACTCTTTGGTATGACCCGGCAGCAGATCGGCATCCTGGCTGGAATGGCGGGGGCTTTGTTGCTGCTTGTTTGTATCGGCGGGGTATTGATCGTAGCGAGAGGCGGTTTGGGATTTTTGGGCGCTACTGCCCCAACGTGGGTGCCGACAGTGACATCGGTGATCGTTACCCCTCCAACGCTGACGCCAACCATTACACCAACGCCCATACCTTATGAGCAGGTAATTCCTGCGGGGTGGAATCAATATAAGACATCCCTGGTGGAAATTTGGATGCCTGGGAATTTTGAACTGGCAGATCGAAACACAAACGATATCACGGCGAATTTTGGCGTACCTGACCTGCTGCTGGCTGAAGTTTCCAGCAACGCATCGGCGTATACTATGCTCGTGGGCGTTTCGTATGATGTGGCAACTGGCGATTCTCTCGATGAAGTGCTGGACACAAAATCTCTCAATATGCCTTATCAGGCGCGCGTCTCAGATCGACGCACGGTTTTTGTAAACACACTCGAGGCCAGAAGG